>CASUON010000252.1 GCA_949457475.1 uncultured Lachnospiraceae bacterium | reverse complement strand
TGGGATTTATTGAACAAACTTACACAGAAATTATGACACTCCCAAAAATTATGGCACTCCACTGAAATTATAACGCTCCCCAAAAGTACCTAACGGACAGTTGTATTTTTATCTTCTGCTTTCTCTTCCATTTTCTCTTCCATTTTCTCTTCCATTGGTACTTTTTCTGCCGCCACTTCTGGTTCCACAAATGTTTTTTCCTTTTCTACTTCTCTAAACGTCGTTTGTTCTGGCTCCGCCATTGCTTCTACTAGTTCCGTCGCCGCTCCTGTCGGTTCCGCTGCTAGCTCCATCCATGTTTCAGCTGTTTCCTCCGCTAGTTCCCATGGTGATTTCAACGTTTCTGCCGCTTGGCCTTCCAATGCTTTTTCCTTCTCGATTTCCATTGCCTTAGCCGCTTTTGCAACTGCCCGTTCCCTCGCCTCAGCGGCCGTTTCTTCTTTTGCCTGCTGCGCCGCCCATTTGATATTTTTGGCAAACCGGCCTGCCTGACGCAGCACACGGCCGGTTTTATCGGTAACCGCATTTCCTACCGTTTTGGCGCGCATGCCCACGTTTTGGATTCCAGCGACCACTTCCGCAGCCGGAAACCCTCTCCTGTTTCGCAGCTCGCCCGGGCTGCCAGCCCAGTTATTTTGCCCAGGCTGTGCATTTTGCCCTATCCACGGATTTGGCCCTGACTGCGGATGCTGGCCGGCCCAGTTATTTGGCCCAAACTGCGGATTTGGCCCTGACTGCGGATTCTGGCCGGCCCAGTTATTTGGCCCGAACTGCGGATTCTGGCCGGACTGCGGTTTCTGCTCCGCCCACGCATCCTGCACGGGTTTCCGTGGATTTTGTCCATCCGCACGTCCTCCCGCGTACTGCGGATGCTGCAGCGAATCGCCATATAGCGGGGCGCCGTACAGCGGGAAACGCAAAACAACTTTGAACAGGTCGCCATCTACGACTAGATCAAAGTTCCCATTCATCAGTTCTGTCAAGCTCTTTGCAATCGAAATTCCAAGCCCGTTCCCTTCGGTGTTGCGGGATGAATCTGCGCGCACAAACCGCTCCATAAGCTCTTCGCTGCTAATATTCAGCTGGTATCTGGATATGTTGCGGAATGTAATCAGCGCCTGCGCCCCGTCCAGCTCTAGGTTGATATACGCCCGCGTCATAGGCTGTGCATATTTGCAGATATTGTTCATTAAGTTGTCAAACACACGCCATAAATGGCGGCTATCCGCTTCGATCAATACCGGCGCATCCGGTTTTTTTATTTGGAGCAGAATCTGTTCTGCCATCAGCTTTTCTTCGAATTCCCCTACGGTTTGTATAAGCATAACCCCGGCATCGCACTTTTCCATAACTACGTTCATACTCCCGCTCGAAGCTTTTGACGCTTCGATTAAATCTTCAATTAATTTTTTCAGCCTTGCCGACTGCCGTTTTAGCACTTCCAGGTACTCCTGGGCTGTAGGATTGCCGATCTGCTCTTTTTGCAGCAGGTCTACATAATTGATAATCGATGTAAGCGGCGTTTTAATGTCGTGGGATACATTCGTAATCAGCTCTGTCTTAAAACGCTCGCTCTTTAGCCGTTCGTTTACCGCCGCGTTTATACCGACGCCGATATCATTCAGGCAGTTTCCATGCTTTTTTAACTCCCAAAACATACGGTCCGTACGTATCCGGTAGCCCAGTTCCCCGCCGGCAATGCGCTGCGCCCCTTTTTGCAGCGTCAGCATCTGCACCATCAGATACAGCACAAGCGGATATACAATGGCCTTTTCCAGCAGCCAGAAAAACAGGATCGCTGCAGTATCAGAAGACGCAACCAGTATTGTAAAAAATTCCAGGCAAGCAAGCATCCCAAGCGCAATACATACTTTCCAGCACAAGGAGACGCCCTTACATATCCCGGCCATCAAATGGATACAAAGACGGCAGCAGCACCGCAAGAATCCGATGCCTTTTTTCCATATCCAATAAACCGCGCTCCTTCTCCACCATTTCCCCAATTTTATATTGACCGCCAGACTCATGCAAAACGCGAGGAACACTAAGAGGATCAAAACGCCGGACCCTGCCGCCAGAATCCAAAACGATAAATAGCCCAACGTTTCCGGCAGGCTCCTCCATCCGACAATAGGGGCAGCGGCACTCCATAAAAGGGCTATGAACAGGTATTCTGCCATACATGCACCGGCAAAATACAAATCCAGCGGCGCGTAATCTAATAATACCCTCGTAACGCCTTTTTTGTTTTTATGATGCCCCGCGGCGCTCATTAAAAAGACAAACGAACCTGCAAGCACAAGCAGGGATGCCGCCAGCACTGCGATCGCCACAAAACGCATCCGGTACATAAAGCCAACAATCATAGACACCTGGATAAACATATCGCCCTCGCGTAAAGACGCTTCTCCTTGCAGCGGCAGGCGTACGCTTGCCACTACATAATACCGTTCCAGCTTTGGCTTATATTTTTCCGTAATATAGACGCTGCCGTTTTCCATATAGTCGTATCCATGCTCTTCCCCGACGTCGTTTAAATCGACGGTATCCATAATCGCGATCTTATCCATGCTGATCTTTTCCCCTGAGACGGTAACCGCATTGCGGCATGTTTCCTCCCATTTAAATTCGCCATTATACCAGACGCACTCGTCGATCGACAGCCTCTCCCCGCTTTCCATTTGGACAAATTCAACCTCTTCCAAAAACAGATTTTTGCCAGAACGCGCATAGAACGTCGCATTTTCCCGGTTATAATAATATCCTTCTATTGGATATTGGTTTAGCCGGTAGCCTCTGTTATCCGCATGGATGGCATAATTGTCCCACAAGTTTTCCCCATACGTAAAATACGGCGTTTCTTCTGGGTCAATTTCATATATAAACACACGCAGGTCGTCCGCGTGGATTGTTTTTCCAAACGTCTGCATCAGATAGGAACGGCTGTCTTCCAAATCCACATCGTCGATGTTTTTCGCACGGACAATGCCATACCGGAAATTGGTCTGTTCTAGCAGTTCTTTATTAAAATCATCCTGATAGCCCGCCATCGCGACGATGGAATACTTGTCGCAGGCACTATCGTACCCTTCGTTTAGAAGCTCTGCTTCGCTTTTCCTGTAAACGCCCGCCGCGTCCATGGCCAGCACGCCAGCCGCACTGGCTGCAAAACACATGGCGCTTAGGACAAACAAGATGACCGCGGCGGCTTTCGCCGCAAAGCCCGCCTTTAATTTTTCCATTAAGGTCTGCCTCCTTCCATTTTATAGCCCCGTCCCCACACAACCTTTAAATGGCGCGGCTGCGCCGGGTCATACTCTATTTTTTCCCGCAGGTGGCGGATATGCACGGCAACCGTATTTTCCGTGCCAAAGGAAATATCCTTCCATACTTTTTGGTAAATTTCATTAGGCGAAAACACTTCGCCCGGATGCTCCATTAACAGCTTTAAAATATCAAATTCCGTGCGGGTGAGCGCAACAGGCTCTCCATCGAGCGTTACCTCTTTGGATTTATCATCCAGTTCTATCCCGCCGATGCAGAGTTTCCCACCCTGCTGCCGGCCGCCCCCCAGCAGCATATAGCGCCGCAGTTGTGATTTTACCCGCGCCTGGAGCTCCACCGGGTTAAACGGCTTTGTCACATAGTCGTCCGCCCCGACCGTAAGCCCCAGCACTTTGTCTGTATCTTCGCCTTTCGCAGTCAACAGGATCACCGGCACATTGCTCTGTTCCCGGATTTTTACCATTGCTTCGATCCCGTCCATCAAAGGCATCATAATATCCATCAGCACCAGGTGGATTTCCTGCCTGCGCACCAGTTCTACCGCTTCAAGGCCATTATATGCTTCCCATACGTTATACCCTTCGCTCTGCAAGTAGATGCGTAAGGCTGACACGATATCTTTTTCATCATCACAAACCAAAATATTGTACATAACATCCTCCACTTATTCAAGGACTGTATGCAAATGCGCGTTGCTGTTCAAGCTATATGGCAAAGGTTACCGCTCGTGGGTATACATACAGTTCCTAAGAGCTCTTAAAATGACAGAAAAAAATCCGTCACCTGTAGCATGATCGATCATACTTACATTGTAACGGATCATTTATGAAGTTCCAACCGCCTAAAATCTTAAGATTTTTTTAAATTTCTTAAAACGGCTTTTTTAAATGCACAGCGCTTATCTACAGTCGCGCTTATCCCCTACCGCAAAAACGCGCGCAGCCCGGTAATCTCTTTCGCTTTCTGATACAGCTCTTTCTCGTTCGCGCGCAAATAGAAACTTAGGGACGCCAGCTCCTTTTGCGAAAAGCCTTTGGAACGCTCTACTTTCCCGCCTGGAATGACCGCTTCGGCATAATCCTTTTCACCGTTTCTTGTAAAACGCACTTTTACAATGCGCTCATTGCCCTGCTTCATAATCCCTGTATACGTTAACGATACCTCCTCCATAATTTTAACCACCTCCGTCTATTACAACTCATTTTCACTTATTTTAAACTTATCTTAAGATTTATCTAATTATCTTCATCTCAATTATCTTAGTTTAGTTATCTTAATTAAGTTGACAGCGCACTTTTTAGTATATATATCGGACGCATTCTTTCGATTCTTAACCAGACGCGCGCTTTCTTACGGCCCTATTTGCTGCCAATCCCACCCATTTTTAGAACCTCCATTTTTTGCCAAGTCCCGGTTCTGGCAGCCCCATTTTTTGCCTCCATGTATATTTTTTCTCATTTGGAGCATTCTTGTATTATCAAGAATCCGGAGGTTAACTATGGCTGTCTATAAAGTTGAAATCTGCGGCGTAAACACTTCAAAGCTGCCAATATTAAAAGAATCAGAAAAAGAGGAATTATTCAGGCGCATCAAAGCCGGCGACCAGGATGCCAGGGAACAATACATCAACGGCAACCTGCGCCTTGTCTTAAGCGTAATCAAACGCTTCTCCAA
>CASUON010000251.1 GCA_949457475.1 uncultured Lachnospiraceae bacterium | reverse complement strand
GGTCGGGCATCAAGGTCGATGTCAGATTGAACATAATGACATCGACCTTGTGATCTTTCTGCGTGACCCGATGACGCCGAAGTCGCACGAACCGGACGTAAACAACGTAGTCAAATTATGCGACACGTATAATATTCCATTGGCGACAAATCTGGCTACTGCGGAGCTATTGATTAAATCTTTGGACAGAGGAGATTTAGAGTGGCGTGAAATGTACAGGTAAAAGCTATGGCGTTTCCGGCAAAGGCTTTGCCGGCCTGCGGCTATGGCGTAAAAACAGAGGAAAAAAAGCTATGGCGCTGCTGGCAGCGGCTTTGTTTATTGGCGGCTGCGGCACAAAAACATATGAACTGGAACACCCGTATGACATTTATGGGACAAAGATCCATTACCAGCAGCCGGCGGACGCAGCATCGGATACCATTGAAACCATGGAAACGGCATCCGGCCAGCCCGCTTATTTTGCAAAAAATTTGTGTGTTGCACAGGATGCCACTGTCGGCAAGCAAACGGAGCATGCGCAGTATGCACAAGCCGCCGGGGTATTTCATTTGGAAAGCGGAGAAACTACATATTCCAAAAATATTTATGAAAAACTGTATCCGGCGAGTACGACAAAGATCATGACAGCATATATTGCTTTAAAATACGGGACGCTGTCTGACGAAATTACAATTAGCCCGCAGGCGGCCGACCAGCTGAGCGATTCTTCCGTCTGCGATGTCAATGTCGGCGATAAGCTTACATTAAAGGACTTGCTGTACGGGCTGATGCTAAAAAGTGGAAACGACGCCGCGGACGCAATTGCGGAATATATAAGCAGCGATGAAACGAAATTTGCGGAAAAAATGAACGAAGAAGCGGCTGCGCTCGGCGCTACGCGTTCCCATTTTGTCAATCCGCACGGGCTGCATGACGAAAACCATTATACATGCGTCTATGACCTTTATTTGATTTTTCATGCGGCGCTGCAATACGAAGAATTTGAAAAAATAATAAAAGCAAAAGAATATACGGCGACATACAAAGACGCGAACGGCCTTTCCGTAACGCAAGTATGGCCGACGTCCAACTTATTTTTGACCGGCGAGGCGCAAAAGCCTAAAAAAACGCGCGTGATCGGCGGCAAAACAGGTACGACAACCGACGCAGGGTATTGCCTCGTATTATACAGCAAGCATAAAAAATTCGGGCCGTCCATATCTATCGTATTAAAAGCAGACGAGCGCGACAACCTTTACCAGTTTATGGCGGAGCTGCTTGTACTCTAAGTCCAATAGCACATTTGTTGTTCATTACGATCGTTACGATCGTCATTTTTCGAAATAGCGGTTGTATTTTACTGCAAAGTATCTTATAATAATTTTAGCAAATTTTTGTTGGAGAGTTTTACTGTTTCGAACAATAAATCAATAACAGCAGGAGGAGAGAACTATGGTCGAGATCATTTGTGGAGAAAAAGGAAAAGGAAAAACAAAACATTTATTGGATAAGGCGAATGCGGCAATTCGGGAAGCGCAGGGCAACGTTGTATATCTGGACAAGAGCCAGAAACATATGTACGAGTTAAACAACCGTATCCGCCTGATCAACGTAACGGATTTTCCAGTTTCCAATTGTGATGAATTTTTAGGGTTTATATGCGGTATTGTATCCCAGGACCATGATTTGCAGGAAATGTACTTAGACAGTTTTATTACGATCGCAGGATTAAAGGAAGACCAGCTGCAGCATGCTATTGAAAAGCTGGACGTTATCAGTGAGAAATACAATGTAAAGTTTTTCCTAAGTATCTCGAAAGATGAAAAAGATCTGCCGGAATGCGCGAAAGCAAAAGTCATTATTTCTTTATAAAACCAGGCAACAGCCCGGAGAACCGGATGGTGTTATGTAAGGTGTCTTAAAATCCTTAAGACACCTTGTTTTATGCGCGTGGCACTATTTATGGCTGCGTGGCCTTAGCTGTTGCGCGTATGACTGCGTGGCTTTAAGCCGTTGCGCGTATGACTCGCGGCTTAAACCATAGAGTACATGGCTACACGAGGCCTTAACTATGGCGCGCGTACGCGCATAGTTCTGCCTATGCCTGGTCCATGGAACGGATGCGTCCATAGGCACTAAACAGATACAGCCCGCCGATGCCGACAAGCGCATATACAATTCGTGAAAGCCAGGACATATTTCCAAATAAAAATGCTACAAGGTCAAACCGGAAAAAACCGATCAGTCCCCAGTTAATTGCACCAATAATAACCAGTGTCAGTAAGGTGTAATCTAAAAATTTGGAATTCATAACATAAATACCTCCTTTTTGTATAGTATGAACGCAATTCCATAATCCTATACAAAAATCTTATCACAAAATGTCAAAAGACGCTGAATGCAAATTAACGCAAATTGTAAAAACGCAGAATGCGAATTGATGCAAATTGCAAAATCTCTGATTGCGAATTGACGCAAATTGTAAAAACGCAGAATGCGAATTGACGCAAATTGCAAAATCTCTGATTGCGAATTGACGCAGAATGACAACAGACGGGAGGGCAACCGTTATCAGGACAAAAACAGGAATGAAAAACAGACGCAGAAAAAACAGAAAAAATATTGTACGGTTTCCCGGCGGAATACACCTGAATATCGGAGTCGTAACGTTTTTATTTATTGCTGTTTATATCGTTATCAATGTATTTCATTATTTTACCGCCGTCCAAATCCGCAATTATGAAGTCGTCCAGGGGACGATCGAGGTAAATACTTCTTATACCGGGTTGATCTTGCGCAGTGAAACGGTTGTAACAGCCGCCCACAGCGGCAAACTGGATTATTTTTTAAAAGACCAGACAAAAGCGGCAAACGGGACATTGATCTGTTCGATTGATGAAAACGGGAGCGTATCCGACAAGCTAAATGCGGCCGTGGATTCCGGCACCGTGCTAAAAGGGGATAGCCTGGAAGAAATCCAGGCAGATATCCGGGACTACAGCAAAAGCTACCAGGATAGCAATTATTATACGACCTATAATTTTAAATCCGACCTGAGCGGCAAGCTGATGGAAGCGTTAAACCTGGGCGCGCTGAACGCAATTTCTGATTATACCGACTATGCGCGGGAAAACCAGTACTTCCATTTGTACCATGCCAGCCAGCCCGGCATCGTCGCCTATTATACCGACGGGTTAGAGACCGTTACCCCGCAGGCAATTACGGCAGATTTGTTTGACCCGGCGGCCCATCAGAAAAACAGCCTGCTTTCGCTCAAAAACGCGGAAGTGGGGCAGCCGCTTTATAAACTGATTACGGATGAAAAATGGCAGATCATTGTGCCTGTCGAACCCGAAATGAAGGCAAGGCTTGCCGACGGCGAAACCGTCCAGATACGCTTTAAAGAAGACCAGGCAACGACCTGGGTGAATTATACGATTGAACAATTGGGCGGCCAGGACTATCTGATCTTATATCTAAACCATTCGATGATCCGCTATGCCCATGAACGCTATATTGACATCCATATTTTGCTGGACCAGCAATCCGGCCTGAAAATTCCAAACAGCTCGATTACAACGAAAACCTTTGACCTAGTTCCCAGTGAGTACTTTACGCAAGGAAATGGAAATTCCAACCAAAGCGGGCTGATTGTCGAACATAAGCTGGAAGACGGCACATATTCCCCGGCAGAGTTTGTAGCGGCTACTGTGTATTATGAAGACGAAGAAGCCGGGCTTTCCTATATTTCAGAGGAAACGATCCAAACTGGGGACGTCATTGTTATGAACAATTCCACGCAGCGCTATGAGGTAGCCAAAACCGCCGATTTAAAAGGGGTTTACAATGTAAACAAAGGCTATGCGGTATTTCGGCAGATCGAAGAAATCTACCACAACGATGATTATACGATTGTAAAATCCGGCACCAGTTACGGGATTACATTGTACGATTATATTGCCCTGGAAAGCAGCGCCATTAAGGAAGACGAAATGATAAATCAGTAAAGAACTTTTTTTGATTATTTTGTAAATACAGGAGGATACAAAAATGTTAAAAGACAATTTATCAAACGTAGAGGCATGCGTACAGGCTGCGTGTGAAAAAAGCGGGAGAAAGCGCTCCGAAGTGACGCTCATTGCCGTAAGCAAAACCAAACCAGTGGACATGCTACAGGAAATTTATAATGAAAATGTCCGTGATTTTGGGGAAAATAAAGTACAGGAAATCTGTGAGAAATACGACCGTCTGCCGCATGATTTGAACTGGCATATGATTGGGCATTTGCAGCGCAACAAAGTAAAGCACATCATTGATAAAGTATGCCTGATCCATTCGGTAGACTCTTACCGGCTGGCTGAAGAGATCAATATCCAGGCGAAAAAGCACCGGTTAACGATGCCCATTTTGATCCAGGTCAATATCGCGGATGAACAGACAAAGTTCGGCGTGTCCAAAGATGACGCCATCCTGTTAACCGAAGAGGTGTCGCACCTGGAGAATATCTGCGTGCAGGGGTTGATGACAATCGCGCCATTTGTGGAGAATCCGGAAGATAATCGCATATATTTTCGGGAAATAAAGCAATTAGCTGTTGACATTGCCAGGAAAAACCTGGATAATGTAGACATGGCCGTACTATCTATGGGTATGACCGGAGATTATATGGTAGCAATTGAAGAAGGCGCCACAATGGTTCGCGTAGGTACCGGAATCTTTGGGGAAAGGGCGGTTTCTGTTCCAAAATAAAAAGCAGGACGGTTTTCGCCCAGGAATAGAAATGAAGGCTTTCGCTTGGATTTATTTGAAATAAAAAATAGGAGTGGTATATATGAGTTTAGTAGATTCCCTTTTAAATGTAATGCACATGAACCCGGATGACGACGATGATTATTATGATGACGATTATGATGACGAAGAAGAAGAGGAAATCGTACCGAAACGTTCCCGCAGTACAAGAGAAAAGGAACCGGCAGATTCTTCGTACCGTAATTCCGACAATAATAACCAGCCGATCGATATTAACCGCAACAGGGA
>CASUON010000250.1 GCA_949457475.1 uncultured Lachnospiraceae bacterium | reverse complement strand
GGCATGACGGCGGTCATTTCCATCAAGCACCCTGACCCGCGGTTTGAAGGGCAGACGAAGACCAAACTGGACAACCAGGACGCGTCCCGCGCGGTGTCCAAAATTACAAACGATGAAATCCAGCTTTATTTTGATAAAAACCTAGAGCCGTTAAAAGCGGTTATAAGCTGTGCGGAGAAAGCGGCGAAAATACGAAAGACCGAGGAAAAAGCAAAGACAAACCTGTTGACGAAGCAAAAATTTTCGTTTGATTCCAATGGAAAGCTGGCAAACTGCGAATCCCGGGACGCGCAAAAATGCGAGATTTTCATTGTCGAGGGGGATTCCGCCGGCGGTTCCGCCAAAATGGCAAGAAACCGTATGTACCAGGCGATAATGCCAATACGCGGCAAGATTTTAAACGTAGAAAAGGCGAGCATTGACAAAGTGCTGGCAAACGCGGAAATTAAGACGATGATCAACGCGTTTGGGTGCGGGTTTTCGGAAGGGTATGGAAATGATTTTGATATTTCCAGGCTGCGGTATGACAAGATCATTATCATGGCGGATGCGGATGTGGACGGCGCGCATATTTCCACGCTCCTTTTGACGCTGTTTTACCGGTTTATGCCAGAGCTTATTTTCGAAGGGCACGTCTATATCGCGATGCCGCCGCTGTATAAGGCCATGCCGAAAAAAGGGGAGGAAGAATACCTCTACGATGACGAAGCTTTGAAAAAATACCGGAAGAAGCACAAAGGCACTTTTACGCTGCAACGTTATAAAGGGCTGGGTGAAATGGACGCTGAACAGCTTTGGGAAACGACGCTCAACCCGCAGACGCGGATGTTAAAAAAGGTAGAGATTGAAGACGGGCGGATGGCGTCGGATATTACCGAAATGCTAATGGGCAACGCGGTGCCGCCAAGGCGGGCGTTTATATATGAACACGCCAAGGACGCGGAGCTGGATATTTAAAGGGCTTAGGAAATCCCCATGCCATGCATTTTTGGCGCCGACAGTGTTGAAAACGGCATGTGGATGGCGCTTTTTCATAGGAAAGAAAGGAAAGGACTATGCAGACAGAAGACCGTCTGATTCGGACAGAATATTCCGAAATTATGCAGAAATCTTATATTGATTATGCGATGAGCGTCATTGTGGCCAGGGCGCTGCCGGATGTACGGGACGGGCTAAAGCCGGTGCAGCGCAGGACACTGTATGATATGTACGAACTTGGCATCCGGTTTGACCGGCCGTACCGGAAATGCGCGCGTATTGTCGGGGATACGATGGGCAAATACCATCCGCACGGGGACAGCTCGATCTATGAAGCGCTGGTAGTTATGGCGCAGGATTTTAAAAAAGGGATGCCGCTGGTGGACGGACACGGCAACTTCGGCTCGATTGAAGGGGACGGCGCCGCCGCAATGCGTTATACAGAAGCGCGCTTAAAAAAGATTACGCAAGAAGCGTACTTAGCGGACTTGGATAAAGATATCGTAGATTTTGTCCCGAATTTTGACGAGACGGAAAAAGAGCCGCAAGTGCTGCCGGTAAAGGTACCGAATATCCTAATTAACGGCGCGGAAGGGATTGCCGTAGGCATGGCGACCAGCATCCCGCCACATAACTTTGGCGAAGTGATCGACGGGGTGATCGCCTATTTGAAAAATCCGGATATGAATACCGCCCAGATGATGGAATATATCAAAGGGCCGGATTTCCCGACCGGGGGCATAGTGACCAACCAAGACGAGCTGCTGGCGATCTACTCGACCGGGATGGGAAAGATCAAGATTCGCGGGAAGGTAGAAATTGAAAAAAGCAAAGGCGGCAGGGAACGCTTGGTTGTGACGGAGATTCCGTATACGATGATCGGGGCAAATATCGGCAAATTTTTAAACGACGTATTTGCGCTGGTAGATTCGAAGAAGACCGGCGATATTGTCGATATTTCCAACCAGTCGTCCAAGGAGGGCATACGGATCGTAATGGAAATGCGCAAAGGCGCGGATGCGCAGAATTTGTGCAACCTTTTATATAAGAAGACAAAGCTGGAAGATACGTTTGGCGTCAACATGCTTGCCGTCGCAAACGGCAGGCCGGAGACGATGGGCATTATCCCGATGATACGCCACCATGTGGAATTCCAGTACGGGCTTGCTACGCGAAAGTACCGCACGCTGCTGGCCAAAGAGCAGGAGAAAAAGGAAATCCAAGAAGGGTTGATCGCGGCGTGCGATGTGATCGACCTAATTATCGAAATTTTGCGCGGCAGCAAAAACATCAAGGACGCAAAAAAATGCCTAACAGAGGGCGAAACCAAAAACATCCGGTTCCGCCAGAAAACGTCCCAAAAGCAGGCCGCGCAGCTGCGCTTTACCCAGCGCCAGGCGGATGCGATACTAGAAATGCGCCTTTACCGGCTGATTGGGCTGGAAATCCAGGCGCTGTTAAAAGAACATGACGCGACGCTGAAAAAAATTGCGCAGTATGAAGAGATTTTATCCAACCGCGGGGCGATGACAAAGGTTATTATCAAAGAATTGACCGCGTTCAAGAAAGAATACGGCACGCCGCGGCGTACGGAGCTGGCCAATGTGGCGGAGGCTGTATATGTAGAAAAGCCGATGGAAGAAAAGGACGTCGTCTTTTTAATGGACCGCCTTGGCTATACGAAAACGATCGACACTACGGCCTACGAACGGAATAAAGAAGCCGCGGACAGTGAGAACAAGACGGTGCTGCAATGCAAAAATACCGACCGCATCTGTATCTTTACCGACCAGGGGCATTTGCATACCGTAAAAGTGCAGGATTTGCCGTTTGGCAAATTCCGTGACAAAGGCACGCCGTTGGACAATGTAAGCAACTATGACAGCAGCAAAGAAGAGATTGTCTATCTGTCGCCATTAAGCGCCATCCGTGAAAAAAAACTGCTGTTTGGCACGGCGTATGGCATGGTCAAAGCCGTTGCGGGCGGCGAGTTTGACGTAGCCAAGCGAACGACGGCTGCTACGAAGCTTTCTACGGACGACCAGGTCGTTTTTATCCAGGCGCTTAGCGGGGCGCAGGGCGAATCGCTGGTCATGCAGTCTGAAAAAGGGATGTTTTTAAGGATTGAAGCCGCGGCGGTGCCGGAAAAGAAAAAAATAGCGCTCGGCGTGCGGGGCATCCGCTTGGCGGAAAACGACCGTCTGGCAAAGATGTACCTGTTTGACGCGCAAGACGGGGAGCTGGTGGCGGATTACGCAGGCGCCGAGGTCGTACTCAACCGGCTGCGCCCCGGAAACCGGGATACCAAAGGGGTAAAACGTTAGCGCGTGTTTGAAAAATTATTCCCGCCATCTGCCGGAAAGTATTTTTCAACATGTCCTAATCGAAATGTTCGAAAAGTGTTGAAAAAAAAGTAAAATCAGGTATACTATGAATCATCCTTGGGTTATCAATACACAGGATAACAGCAGAAAAATAAAAAAGAAGTGAAATAGGAGGGGTACAATGACAATTTACAAAGTAAAAGACTATGGGGAAATGAGCCGTAAGGCGGCGGATGTGATCGCGGCGCAGGTGGTCTTAAAACCGGACTGCGTACTTGGGCTTGCGACGGGCTCGTCTCCGGAGGGGATGTACAAAGAACTGGTAAGGCGGTACGAGGAGGGCGTACTGGATTTTTCCAAGGTTACGACGGTCAACCTGGATGAATACAAAGGGCTTGCACCACAGCATGAGCAAAGCTACCGACGGTTTATGGACAGCAACCTATTCGACCATGTAAATATTGACAAGTCCCGCACCTTCGTCCCAAATGGGCTGGCAGAAGACAGCGAGCAGGAATGCCGGGATTATGAACAGCTGCTTGTGCGTCAGGGCAGGCAGGACATCCAGCTGCTTGGGATCGGCAACAACGGGCATATCGGGTTTAATGAGCCGGGCGACTGCTTTTTATGCGATACGCACTGCGTAGCGCTTGCACCGAGCACGATAGAAGCCAACAAGCGCTTTTTTGCATCCGAAGCGGACGTGCCGCGCTATGCTTATTCTATGGGCATCCGCAGCATAATGCGCGCGAAGAAGATCTTGTTGGTGGCAAGCGGGGAGGCGAAGGCCAACGCGTTAAAAGAAGCGTTGTACGGCCCGGTGACGCCGCAGGTGCCAGGTTCGATCCTCCAGCTCCATCCGGATGTCGTCGTTGTGGCGGATGCGGCCGCGGGAAGCAAGCTGCCGTAAGGCTGCGTCCAGCCGTTGGCTTACTTGGATTTCCTTTGTACTTATTATTATAAGGCATTGATTTATAACAGGGCGTTGATTTCATAACAAGGCATTGATTTATAACAGGGCATTGATTTCGTAACAGGGCATCAGATTTGGAGGGAAAGAAAATGGGAAATGTAAGACGCGTATTCGCTGAAAAAAAACCGGATTTTGCAGTTGCGGCAAGGGCGCTGCGGCATGAGATCAAGCACTACCTCGGTATCCAGGGGGTTACGGGCGTGCGCCAGCTGATCCGCTACGACGTGGAAAATATTTCCGACGAGGTATTTGAAAAAGCAAAAGCAACCGTCTTTTCAGAACCGCCGGTGGACGATATTTACGAAGAAGAATTTGACGCGGCAGCAGGGGCGGTGTTTTCCGTAGAATTTCTGCCGGGGCAGTTCGACCAGCGGGCGGATTCCGCAAAACAGTGCATTCAGCTGTTAGACGATACGCAAGAGCCGGTTATCCGCACAGCCGTAACGTATGTGATTTTGGGCGATGTTACGGGCGAAGAGCTCGAGGCGATCAAACAGCACTGCATCAACCCGGTAGATTCCAGGGAAACGGGCATGGACAAGCCGCATACACTGGTGCAAAATTTTGAGGAGCCGGCGGATATCGCTGTGTTTGACGGGTTTACCACAATGGGGGAAGAAGCGCTTGTCAAGCTGTATACGACTTTAAACCTTGCGATGACGTTCCAGGATTTTGTGCATATACGCAACTATTTTAAAGAGGAAGAGCGGCGCGACCCTACGGTGACGGAAATTCGAGTTTTGGACACGTACTGGTCCGACCATTGCCGGCATACGACATTTTCTACCGAAC
>CASUON010000249.1 GCA_949457475.1 uncultured Lachnospiraceae bacterium | reverse complement strand
ATTTGTTCCGCTATCCATTTCATCCTGCTTTGTTACTGTTTATCAGGGAAATTTTTATCATTCAGGAATTCTTTATCAAGAATATATTCTTTCCGGCATTTCGCTCCCCACTCCCCGCTTTCCTGTATAGTCATGCGTAACGCCGTCATATTCATTTGTCATTTTTGTGCCGTTGCGGTACGCCGCCGATGCAACCGCAGACCTCGGCTTTTACATGAAAGCACTCACACTTTATTTCAGAACTAACATTTTCATTTATTTGTAATATGTTCATGCTGATTATTCACTTTCTGTTTAAATTATTTGCTGTAAGAAGTTGTGTAAAATGTGTTATTTCTATTGGCAAATACTTTTATATGCGTTATTATATTTTTCACAGGTTTTACAAGACGCATTAAAAGCACAGTTGCACTTAGGCTAAATATTCCCCGTTGAAGCTGTCTGCAAAATATGTAATCTGTTCTATTGTGATATAGGGGATATTTTTCAGGATATGCCAGATAAAAGGAACTGTTTACAAGCGTTCCATGAAATGGTATTGTATACTATGTGGTACAAAAGAACGCCAATGTATACTATGCGGCACATACGGGCGGGAAGGAGTAATTACAGGCATGAAAACCAGAAAAACAAGTATTTCTTCACAGCTGTTCCTCTTTATCCTGGGGGCGTCCCTTATCGTTGCCCTAATTGTTGGGGGGATTTCTTATACTACAACAGGGCGCTTCTTAAGGCAGAAGATGATGGGCAATGTGATGGAAATTGCGGTGATTGCGGCAGAAAACGTAGACGGGGAGACTTTTTTATCAGCAATGGAAGGCGATAAAGATGCGCTTTTGGCAGTCAAGGATTCCCTCAGCTTCTTTCTGTCAGGCGATTCGGTAACTTATGTATATACGCTTATGCCCAAAAATGGAGGTCAGTTTCAATTTGTCGTAGATACAGACCCGGATGATCCTGGCGAGTACGCCGAGGACTATACGGCACAAGACGCCATGTTTGAAGCAATGGAAGGGAAAGCCAGTGTGACGCAAGAAGCATTTACCGACAAATGGGGCACTTTTTACAGCGGCTATGCCCCGATCATCCATAATGGCAAGACACTGGGCATTGTAGCGATTGATTATGAAGTTTCATCGATATACACTTCCCTAAACCTTCTGTTGCGCAACATCTTCGTTTCAGTGGCAATTGGCATCCTGTTCGCTGTTATTGCGGCAACGGCTGTGTCGATCCGGATGCGGCGCAATTTTAAAAAGGTAAATAACAAGATTCTTGAAGTAGCTTCGGAAGACGGAGATTTGACAAAGGCGCTGGATATTACCTCCGGCGATGAATTGGAATTGATCGGAAACAGTTTGAACCAGCTTCTGTTAAAAACGGCAAATTCCGTCCGCCAGATCAAGGGCGGGACTGACAATATCGAGTTTAAAATGGAAAGCATTAACTCCAATGTGTCCGGCTCTGTTTCCCGGATTACCGATGTCAATGACAACATACAATCTATGGTGGCGTCCGCGGAAGAAATAGCGGCATCCGCCGAAAACACCAGGGAACAGGTAGATTTTGTATATAAGGATATCCAGCGTATTGTAACTATTATAACCCAAAATGCCAATCAGCTAAAAGACATCCATGTCTCTTCTAAAGCACTAAATGAAACGGCATCCAATACCGCTGAAAAAATCCAAAAAAATGTAAACAACCTGTCCGCAGGCATGCAAAAGGAAAAAGAAAAGGCAAATGAAGCGCTAAAAATAAAGGAACTTTCAGATTCTATTTTAAACATTTCTTCCCAGACGAACTTGTTGGCGCTGAATGCTTCTATCGAGGCTGCAAGGGCAGGCGAAGCCGGTCGGGGGTTTGCGGTCGTAGCAAAAGAAATCGAATCATTGGCCCGTAATACAAGCGAAGCGGCAAATGAAATCCAGTCTATGAGCAGCGATGTTGTGGAAGCGGTGGAAGGGCTGGATAGGCTAGCCGAACAGATGCTTGCTTTTTTACAGAACGAGATTTCCATGAATTATGAAAATTTCCGGAATGTTTCGTGCCGCTTTATGGAAGAATCGGAAGATATCCAATCATCGATGGGGCAGCTGCAGCAGATTACGGAGCAATACGAGGCGTCGCTGAAAAATATCAATGAAGTCATGCATTCTGTCAGCGCAGCGTCTGAACAGACAAGCGCTGAAATTATCCATGTATCAGAGATGCTCCAGTCGGTGAACACCGACATGAAACAAATTGAAGACTCTACGGAAGAAACGTTTCAAAATATTTCAAGCATGAACAAAGAGCTAAATGCGTACCGGATTGACGGACTGGCGCACGCTAAGAGCTAAATTCTTACTGGGTTGGCGGGCCGGCGCACGCTAAGAGCTAAATTCTTACTGGGTTGGCGGGCCGGCGCACGCTAAGAGCTAAATACTCGCTGGGTTGGCGGACTGGCGCATACAAAAACAGCTGTGAAACCGTTTCGTTTCAACAGCTGTTTTTAAACCAGTCAAATGCGTTCCGCAATCTAAATCTGCAATCATTTTTATATAAACGAACTATCTACAGCATATATCGTATATTATCTACAGCTTTGCCTTGATCTGGCGTTTTGCGCTCCACTTAGAATAAACCTTACTCTGTTTTCCATCCTCTTTTATCTTTTTATAAGTGCGGATACGCACATAATATTTTTTTCCCGCGTTCACATTTTTTATTGTTTTCTTTGTTTTAGAAGCCTTTTTTACGGTTGCGTAGCGGACGCTTTCCCCTTTCCATCTGCTGTTTTCAGAATACTGGATTTGATAGCCGTCCGTCTGTACGGCCTGTTTTTTCCATTTGACCATAAAACCGCCGCGCAGCGCCGTAGTCTTTTGGATAACCGTCCCGGCCGGGCGTATGGTAAACGCCTTTTTTACCGTTCCGCTGTACGGGCCTTTAAAAACAACCACGGCTTTTGCTTTGCCTACCTTGCGGTTGCGCTTATAGCTTACCGTATAATATTCGCTGGAAATCTGCCTGCCGTCTGAATCTACGGCCGTAATGGATGGCCGTTTTTCCTTCCCGTTATATGTGTATACGGTTTTGGACAGCTTTACCGATGCTACTTTTAGATAGTCGTCCTCTTCCGGCCCCGACGGGTTTTCCGGTTCTTCCCCATCCTGCTTCGGCGGGTTTTCCGGTTCTTCCCCGTCCTGTTTCGGCGGTTCTTCCCCATCCTGCCCCGGCATATTTCCACCGCCCATCGGATATGCGGACAGGATAAGCACGCAGTCGCATATCGGGCCAGGCGGCAGCTGCGCGACGTCTTCGCCTGATGGGATAGACGGCAGCGCCACACTGCCTTCGCCTGACGGGGCGGACGGCAGCTGCGCAACGACTTCGCCTGACGGGGCGGACGGCAGCTGCGCAATGACTTCGCTTGACGGGCCAAGCGGCAGCTGCGCCGTACCGTCTTTGCCTACCTGGGCGGTGCAAATAAACTCCAGCGTACGCGAGGCCTGGTTATAAGCGAACAGGTTCGCATACATCCCGGCATACCCGCCTACAGCGCTGCTGCCAATAGCAATACCGTCCCCATGCGCGTTGCTGCCGATCTGGAGCGCGAGCGTTGCGGTAAATGCACCCCCCCATATGTGCTCAAATTGCAATTCCAAGTTTGCAAGGCCGTCTGCGGTCTTTTGCACGATTTCCTGCGGAACTACCCCTTTGCCGGCCACTACGGAAAAATCTACGCTGCTTATCGGCGACGTAACATCCTTCCCGCGGACAGTCCATGCAACCCCGCGGCCCATGTCAAATGTAACGTCAACATCCTGGCCCCTGATTGCCATAAAAAAGCTGCCGGGAACAGATACGGTTCCGTTCATGTCTATTGCTATCGTCCCGCTGCCTGGCAATGCGGCTGCTATTTCAGCTTCTGTCCGGATCGCGTTCCACCCTTTTCGATCTGGGCGGCCCTTGATAAACGGTTCTTTCCATACGGCCGTGCCGCCTGGACTATAATCCGGCGCGCTGCTTGGGCTTCTGACCGTGATAGTGCAAGTAGCCGTATATCCCCCGTCTATGGTAGTAGCTGTAATCACCGCGCGCCCGGCCCTTACCGCTGTCACCCTTCCGTTTCCATCCACAGTCGCTACCGCGGGATTGTCGGAAGTCCATACCACTTTTTGATCCGTGCCATTTTCCGGCTGAAATTTGGCGGTCAGCTGCCACACGTGCCCAACCAGCAATTCCTGCGCCGTTTTATCCAATGACACGCCCGTAACCGCCAGCGGTATAATCTTCCCAGGCATCGAAGCGCTGTCGCTGGACAGCTTATAATTGCTGCTGTCCGCTCCGGTGAGCGTAATGCCGGAAGCTGTGATCGTGCGGTCGCCTGGCTGCGGGCTGTCATAATTCCAGGATAGGGCGGAGCCGGATACTTGTTCCGCGCGAACCACGCCTTCTAGGCGGATCGATAGGTCCTGCAAAACTTTGGTTGTCCCGTCATATTTCTTATCGCCTTCGCCCTCAATATGCGGGATCAGCGTTTTTTTCTCTACCGTAATGACAGCGGTATCGCTGTTTAAGGAAAACCAATCGCAGGTCGCGCGACAGTAGTATCGGTAAGTACCAGCTGGCATCGGGTTTTGAAAAGCATATGTTTGCGATGTTACACCGGTATCCCGCGAGGTGCCGTCTGGCATTACCTGATACCATTGATATGTAATTGCACCGGACACGGCTTCCGGAGCTGTTTTGACCGCTTCTGCGGACAGAGGCGGCAAATCGGCATCATATGTGACGGATGTACTTACTGGATGTTGTTCGAACTTCACTGGATACTGCTCTACGGTATAGGAACAATTTCCTGATTCCCCTGCCAGGTCGGTTTTATCTGTATAATCTACCCATGTGGATTTATCTTTTTCGATTTTTTTAAATGCATATCCATTTGCCAGTATATCAGCAATCTTCATCCCTCCAGAACATTGGATAGCATACTCATTGCCTATAAATGTGCCGCCGCTAATTTCTACATGAAGCCAAGGCTGATCATCCCACGGATCAACATAAAGACCGCTATAGCCGCTAATTTTCGAGTTTCCTTTGATA
>CASUON010000248.1 GCA_949457475.1 uncultured Lachnospiraceae bacterium | reverse complement strand
AACCTAAAAACTATTCCAGAATTTAACGGCCGGATAACAACCTATTATTTCTCATATTTAGGAATATCCCCACCCCATGAAAAGTAACCTGTTTCCCTTATCGGGAAAGAAAAAAACGCAATCGCCAAATAGCCAAAAAAGGTCTGCCACACCAAGAAACATACGGCAAACTATAGTAGTTTATCATTCTTATATCTACTATATCTTGTATATATGTTTCTTAGCGCGGCAGACCTTTTCGTAAAACTTCTATCCCTTTGCGCCTAAAAACTACGGCCTGTATTTCTATTATCTCTGCCTTGTACACTTCTATCGCCCTGTGCCTAAAAACTACGGCCTGTATTTCTATCGTCCCTGCCTTTTACATTTGCCGGGCGCCCCCTTTGCCCGGATACCAGGCGACGCGCTGGCCGTTCCTATTCCAGGCGCTACACGCTGACTTTTATAACCACTTTGCGTACCTTGCAGCTTTCCCCAGCCGAACATCCCGGCTTATGGGCGTCTTCCGGCGGAACGATAGCGAAGTCTCCGGCTTCCAGGAAAATCTTCCCGCAGTCTTTCGGATCTTCGAATACAACCACATCCCGCTCGCTGTTATATGGTATCCGCTCCGTCAGCCCATCCCTTTTTACATAGCCGAATATTTCCCGGCCCTCGACGACGTACTGGATATCAAAATATTTGTCATGCGCCTCCAGGATGCGTTTTTCCCACGGCTCCGTCGTATATTCCTGCACGCTTGCAAAAACATCCCTGCCGTCAATCTCAATGACCCCCAATGGCAAGGCGGATAAATCCTGCGTCCTTAAAAAAGCATAGGCCTTTGCGAATTTGTCTGCTAGATAATCATATTTGTCTGCTAATTTGATACTTGTTGTAAGCATAATACCTCCTCCTATGTGTTTTCTTACTTGTGGCATCCTCGCGTGGCTGCCCTTTACGCGTTGACCTGGCTGATAAACCGCGCGAACGCCTTTCTGCCTTCCTGCGTGCATTTGTATACGCCCGCGTCTTTGAGCACTTCGTTAAATACAAGGCCGATTTCCGTTTGAATGATCTCGTCGATATTCGAAGCATTGATAGATATTCCATCAGACTGGTACTTCGGCAAAAATTCCGCTACCCAGTCCGCGTGTTTATCTAACGTTTCGTCCCCACGGATATCCGCGCCGGATAAAATGGCTTCTTTTAACTGCGCCATCTCGTCTTTTAGCCGTGCCGGCAGCACCGCAAGCCCCATCACTTCGATCAATCCGATATTTTCCTTTTTGATATGGTGCAAATTTGCATGCGGATGGTAGACGCCAAGCGGATGCTCCGGCGTTGTAATATTGTTGCGCAGCACCAGGTCCAGTTCAAATTTTCCGTCGCGCATCCTAGCGATCGGCGTAATCGTATTATGCGGCTCCCCATCCGTCTGCGCATATATAAACGCCGCTTCGTCGCTGTAGCCGCGCCAAATTAACAGTATCTTGTCCGCCAGCTCTACGAGGCGTTCCTTCTTGTCCGCACGGATGCGGATTACGGACATCGGCCATTTTACGATCCCGGCCGTAACGTCTTCAAACCCTTTGAAGCTGATTTCGGTTTCGACCGGCGCCTTTGCCATCGCAAATTCATAGTGCCCGCCCTGGAAATGGTCATGGCTTAGGATGGAGCCGCCCACAATCGGCAGGTCTGCGTTTGACCCTACAAAATAATGTGGAAACTGCTCTACAAAGTCTAACAGCTTGCCAAACGTCGCGCGCTCGATCTTCATTGGCGTATGCAGCTTGTTAAATACAATGCAGTGCTCATTGTAATAGACATATGGAGAATACTGGAAATACCAGTCGCTATTGTTGATCGTAACCGGGATGATCCTGTGGTTTTGCCTTGCCGGATGGTCCACGCGGCCGGCATAGCCTTCGTTTTCCCGGCATAACAGGCATTTCGGATAGCCGCTCTGCTTTGCGAGCTTTGCAGCCGCGATTGCCTTCGGGTCTTTTTCCGGCTTCGACAAGTTGACCGTAATGTCCAAATCCCCAAATTCCGTCTTTGCCACCCATTTTAAATCCTTCTTGATCCGGTACCTGCGGATATAGTCGGCGTCGCAGCATAATTTATAAAAATAATCCGTCGCCTGTACGGCGTCTTTTTCATAGAGCGCCCGGAACTGGCGGATGACCTCGCTCGGCCTTGGCACGAGCAGCCCCATGATTTTCGCGTCAAACAGGTCGCGGTAGACGATGCTGTCCTGCGGCAGGATGCCCTGCGCATGCGCGTAATCCATCATTTCATTTAAAATACGCTCCAGCTGCGCGTGCGCGCTTTCTTGCGTCATAGCCGGTTCTTTTTCATATGCCTGCAGCGCAGCGTCTTCTAGCTCGTCCAACTGGAACAGCTCCAGCAGGCGGTTGATTGTATACTGCCTGTCTTCAGGCTGGATTAAGCCTGTCACAAGGCCGTACTCTGCCAGCTTTAAAATATTTTCCTGAATCATCGTAGTCCCCTCATTCCTTCTTTGTCTGCCAAATCATCCACGCGCTACGCAAGCCTTGCCGGGCCGCTGCCGATATCCACAACATAAAAATCCGCGGCGTATCCGATTTTTTCTTCATAGGCTTTTCCAACTTTTTCCTGGAACGCGTCTACCGCCTCATCCTTTACAATGCTGACCGTGCATCCTCCAAAACCCGCGCCTGTCATACGCGAGCCGATCACGCCGTCTACCTTCCATGCCTCTTCGACCATCGTATCCAGCTCTATGCCGGTTACTTCATAATCATCCCGCAGCGAAACGTGCGATGCGTTCATCAGCTCCCCGAACAATTTCACATCTTCGTTGCGCAGCGCTTCGACAGCCTTTAACGTACGCTGGTTCTCATATACGGCATGCTTTGCACGTTTTACGCGCGTCTCGTCTTTGATCGCGCTCTTATACTGTTCAAACTGTTCTTCATTTAAATCGCCCAGGGAGTTAATGCCTACCACCTGCTGGATTTCTGCCAGCGCGGCCTCGCATTCGCTACGGCGCTCATTATATTTGGAATCGCCAAGCCCCCGTTTTTTGTTCGTGCAGGAAATTACGATCTTTGCCCCGGTCAGCTTGATCGGCGCGTATTCATATTTGAGCGTCGCGGTATCAAGGAAGATCGCGTTGTCCGCTTTGCCCATAGCAATGGCAAACTGGTCCATAATGCCACAGTTTACGCCGTTAAAATTGTTTTCCGAAAATTGCCCGATTAACGCCAAGTCCTGGTTGCTTACAGCAAAGCCAAACAGGTCTTTGAGTATGTACCCAGTCAGCACTTCCACCGACGCGGAAGAAGACAGCCCGGAGCCGTTTGGGATATTTCCATATAATAGCAAGTCCATGCCCTGTTCCACCGGCATCCCCTTCTCGCCAAACGCCCACATAACGCCCTTCGGGTAATTCGTCCAGTTCGCTTCTTTTTCCTGCTTTAACCCTTCTACGCTTGACTCCAGCACCCCGAGATGCTCAAAATTCATCGAATAAAACCGCAGCTTCTTATCTTCGCGTTTCCTTGCGACGCCGTACGTGCCGATCGTCAGGGCGCATGGGAATACGTGCCCGCCGTTATAATCGGTATGTTCCCCGATCAGGTTCACGCGGCCCGGCGCAAAATATACGCGGATGTCCCCTTCTGCCCCAAATAATTCTTTGAACTTCTCAACTAATTTAGCCTGCATAACAGTGGCCCTCTCTTTCTTTTTTATTTTTTAAAGCTCTTTACATAAGATTATACGAAACTCACAAAGAGAATGCAATTTCTAATCTCTTTTTTACAACAATTTATCGATAATATGCAACAAAAAAACAGATTTTAAATATTATTGCACAAATAGTTTTCGTTTTGCACAAAAGGGTTGATTTCCCACGAATGTTTTTTTCCTTTTTCCATAAACTTTATTAAAACTTCCTTAATTTCGATTTTACCCATTGTACAGAGAAAACGCATGTGCTATACTCTGCATTGTGAGGATTGTATGATGTGCTGGTGTACTTGATTTTATAACCGTCCCGTAATGCCAACGGACGCTTATTCTGTTGGCCTGCCCGATAACCGGCTTGTTGGCGGTGCTTTTATCCGCTGGCCTGCCCGACAGCTGGCGGGCTTTTGCTTTTGCCTGTATAGCTGGCAGGGGCTGCGGTTATGCTTTCAAATATTAAGTTTTATAGAGTTTTATAAAGTTTTATAAAAGAAGGGTGAAAAATGCGCTATCACAACAAGAAAGAACAGGCGCTGTCCTGCCTGAAAAATGCAGCTTTCCAATACCGCCATGCATGGATTTTGTCTTACCTTGTCATCTACCTTGCATGGTTTGCCTACCTGGAACAGACCGTTACAAAAAAATTCCATATTATTACGCTGCCGATCGACCTTCGGATTCCATTCTGCGAATATTTTATTATCCCGTATTTGCTCTGGTTTGCTTATGTGGCGGTCGGCATTACGTACTTCTTTTTCAAAGACAGAGAAGATTTTTACAAACTGTGCGCTTTCCTGTTTACCGGCATGACCGTATTTTTAATCGTATCCACCATTTATCCGAACGGGCATTACCTACGCCCGGATACCTTTGTAAACGAAAACTGGTGCACACGGCTTGTGGAACGGCTATACCAGATAGATACGGCTACGAATTTATTCCCGAGCATCCATGTGTATAATTCCATCGGCGTACACATCGCGGTTACGCGCAGTGCGCGCCTGCAAAATAAAAAGGCCTGCAAGGCCGCGTCGCTGGTACTGTGCTGGTCGATCGTTTTATCAACCGTATTTTTAAAACAGCATTCGGTATTTGATGTAATAACCGCTTTCGGCATGGCCGCGGTCATGTACTATGTCGTATACCGCCAGGCTTACCGCAAAGTACTCGCGGCCGTACGTATGGACAAACGAAAAGAAAAACAGGTGCTGCGCGGCCTGCGCCTGTAATATTAAATTTGCAAAATTTATACGCAAGATGAAACAGCAAGCCGTTTCGCTTGCCATACAAAAAATCCGCCCGTTTGGAAACGGGCGGATTTTTATTCATGTTCCTTGCGATCTATTCTACTTTCTTTGCAATCCATTCTACTTTCTTTGCAATCCATTCTACTTTCTTTGCAATCCATTCTACTTTCTT
>CASUON010000247.1 GCA_949457475.1 uncultured Lachnospiraceae bacterium | reverse complement strand
GCAGGATGCTTAGAATTTCTTACATCCCGAAGCTGGAACATCCGGGAGGGCTTGCTGCCTGGTTCCAGCGTCCGGGTAGCACAAAACTTAAAAACTGTTCCACAATTTAGGAAACATTGTTATTCCCTTAGCAGCAAATCCTTTTGCAGCGCATCCAGATAAGGGACAGGCACGCCCCCGCTGGAACGGAAAAAAAATTCCCCTTCCAGTTCCTCACTGCGAAAGCTTTTCCTTCCGCCGCCGCGCATCCGCTCCCAAAATTGCAGCAGTTTTTGCAGGCGCAAATAGTAAAACAGGTCTTTTGCGGCATAAAATATCAGAAAAAAAGCGACGCCGCCCTGGCGTTCAAAGCTTTTCATAAACGCAACCTGGTGGTCGTGGATATTTTGCAGCGGAAAGGTGTCGGTACGGCATTCCTTTGCGTCGAAGCATACTGGGATGCCCTGTACGGCACCAATATAATCCACGGTGCTTTTCTGTTCAAAATAGGCTAGCGTAATATGCCGGGTTTGCGCGTCGATCTTTACCGGTGTGATCGGCGTCGGTATTTTTTGGATCAGGGCCAGCGCGTGTTCCGCGTATTTTTCATTCGTCCGGTTGATTAATTCTTCCAAGGTAGAGCCGCGCAGGCCGCGGGAATTCCAGGTTGGCATATCGAATCGTTCCTTTCCGGGGTTATTGTCAGTTCCTTCATAATCGTACAAAACAGCTCCGGCAAGGGGGCGGTAAATTCTCTGCCGTCTTTTAACACCATGCGGTATGCATGCAGCAGCTGGTGGCGCAAACCGTAGTGTTCCAAAAAATAGCGGTTCGTTGATAAAGCCCCGTATTTGGCGTCCCCGATAATCGGATGGCCGATAGCCGCTAAGTGCGCCCGTATCTGGTGCGGACGCCCGGTAATCAGGTGCACTTCCAATAACGTATAGCTTTCGGATTGCTGCAGTGGTCGGTATGACGTTTCAATGGGGCGGCTGTCTGGACGCTCCGTTTCGTAAATATGGGACTGGTTTTTCTCTGGGTCTTTAGCCAGCCAGCCTTTGATATACCGCTCCTGTTCCAGACGGCCCCGGACGATGCAGAGGTAGTATTTTGCCGCTGTACGTTCTCTTAGCTGTGCGGACATCTCCTGCAGCCCTCGCAGAGTCTTTCCGGCGACCAGTATGCCGGATGTATTGCGGTCTAAGCGGTTGCATACTGAAGGGCGGAATGCCTGCGCCCCGTCCAGCGCGCCGGAGCCAAGCAGGTATTCCACAATCAGCTCATTGGCAGACACATCCCCGGGCGCCGCCTTCTGCGAAAGCATGCCGGCCGGTTTATTTAGCACAAGGATATCTATATCTTCATATATAATAGATTGCCTAATTCGCAGCATTGCGTCTTTTTGCGGCTGCCGGAGGCGGTCAGGCTTGTTTTTTTTACCGCTGACATCGGTATCAAAAGCGGCTTCGCACGTTATTTCCATCTGTTGAAACGCAGGGCAAGCTGCACTAGCGCTAAATTTAGCAAACGTATCGTCCGACAGGTAGATGGTTACGGTATCCCCTTGCTTAAGCGGTATGCGGCCTCGCTTTTTTTCCATTTAATACGATATTTTTTTTGCGCAGCATTTTATACAAAAAAGAATCCGGCGCTTTTGGCAGGCGCTTGCGCAGATATTTATCAAAGCGCTGCCCGGCTTCGTTTGTCCCGATCTGAAATTCTTTCATGCCCGCCCTCCGGATTTTGCTATTTTTTTGTGCACATTTCGAATTGTCTTTGTTTTTGCTGTTTTTTTCCTGCGCCTGTCCTCGTTTTGCGCCTGCGGCGAATGATATGCTTTTTGCCCCTGCCCGGCGCTTTGCCGTGGCGGGCGCGGCGGAATCAGGCATGTCTTCCCATATCCGATCAGGTCTTGCCTGCCGGTTTTTTCAAGCGCTTCTTTGACTAAGCCGTAGTTTTTCGGGTTCCGGTACTGTATCAGCGCGCGCTGCATCGCCTTTTCATGCGGGTTGCCCGCGACGTAGACAGGCTGCATTGTACGCGGATCCATGCCGGTATAATACATACAGGTTGATATGGTAGACGGCGTAGGATAAAAGTCCTGTACCTGCTGCGGCGTGCATTTGCTGTCGCGCAGAAATTCCGCCAGCTTTACGGCGTCTTTTAACGTAGAGCCCGGGTGGGAGGACATCAGGTACGGCACCAGGTACTGCTTTTTGCCAAGCGTCCGGTTCATTTGTTCGTACGCCTGTACAAAGTCCCGGTATACTTGCGCGGACGGTTTTCCTAGCTTGTCCAATACGGCGCCTGAAATATGTTCCGGTGCTACCTTCAACTGCCCGCTGACGTGGTGCTCGCATAATTCATGCAAAAATTGCCGGTCGTTATCGTACATCAGATAATCATAGCGGATGCCGGAACGGATAAATACTTTTTTCACGCCGTCCAGTTCGCGCAGCCTGCGCAGCAGCCGCAGGTAGTCCGAATGGTCGACTTCTAGGTTTTTGCACGGCTTTGGAAACAGGCACTGCCTGTTTGCGCAAGCGCCTTCAGCCATCTGTTTTTTGCACGCCGGACGCCGGAAATTGGCGGTTGGGCCGCCTACGTCATGGATATATCCTTTAAAGTCCGGCTCCTGTATTAGCTTTTTTGCTTCTTCTACGATCGAATCGTGGCTTCGGGCCTGTACGATACGCCCCTGGTGGAAGGTCAGCGCGCAGAAATTGCAGCCGCCGAAGCAGCCGCGGTTGCTGACAAGGCTGAATTTCACTTCGGAAATGGCCGGGACGCCGCCGGCCGCCTCATACGAAGGATGGTACGTACGCATGTACGGCAATGCGTAAATATCGTCCAGCTCCATCTGGCTTAACGGCAGTGCGGGAGGGTTTTGCACGACATATATGGTATTTCCATTTGAGTCCCCATCCGAATTTTTATGAAAATTTTCTTGAACAATTTTATTGAGATTCCCGTTATACTTTTCATAGGGCTCATAAATACGCCCCGCCTGGAACGGGTCGGTATTTTGGTATTGGATATAAAAACTTCGGGCATAAGCGGTTTTATCTGTGCGCACTTTTTCATACCCAGGCAGCTGGATGCCGGGCGCCACCCCATCCCAGGCAAGGGCGGCAAGCTCTTTGTCCGCGGTCTTATATACCGTCCCGCGTATATAAGTTAGGTCGGAAACGGCGAGCCCGCCTGCCAGCGCGTCAGCAATTTCCACAATGCTACGCTCCCCCATCCCGTAACTAATCAGGTCAGCGCCGGATTCCAAAAGGAGCGAAGGCTTTACTTTCCCAGACCAGTAATCATAATGGCTAAGCCTGCGCAACGACGCTTCAATACCGCCGATAATAATTGGGATATCCGGATATATCTGGCGGATCATGTGGCAGTAGACTGCCGTTGCATAATCCGGGCGCCTGCCCATAACGCCGCCCGGCGTATAAGCGTCCGTTGCACGCCGTTTTTTTGATACGCTGTAATGGTTTACCATAGAATCCATATTTCCGGCGGTCACTAAAAAACCAAGGCGCGGCCGGCCAAGGGCAGCAATGCTTTTTGGTGCTTTCCAGTCTGGCTGGGATACTATCCCAACCTGGTAGCCGTGCGCCTGCAGTACGCGGCTGATGATCGCATGGCCAAACGAAGGGTGGTCTACGTATGCATCGCCGACGACATATACAAAATCCAGCTGCGCTATCCCCTGTTCTTTCATATCTTCTATGCTGATCGGTAAAAATCCGGACATTCTAAAAACCTCCTATTATTATCATCGAGCCCTATCCACGGAAAAATAGGGCGTCCCGCCTGTATCGGGGCAAAACGTTCTAACTGCAGAAAAATAGCGCCCTGCGTCCATAGTGCCCTGCGTCCGTAATGAAACGGATGTGGCGGGCTGTGTAAATTCATAGGTTAATTTATATTTTTCTAACAGGCGCAGCAGAAAATAAGGGTTGTAGCTTACCTCTTCCCCCTGCGCATTATTTAAGTACATGCCAAAATGCAGGTGCACAGGGAAATTTCCGGTCGTCCCCTCGATTTCGCTGTAGCCGGTATCCCCCATATACCCAATCAGCTGCCCGGCTTTCACTTGCGTACCCTGTACGATCCCCTCTTCATATTCTGCCAGGTGCGCATAGTAATAATAGACGCCCTTGGGGCTTCGGATTCCGATCCGGTAGCCGCCTTTGGGCAGCCAGCCAATTTTTTCTACTACGCCTGCGCTGGAGCTGATGACCGGGTAATAGCCGCGCTGTTGGACGTCCGCCATAATATCGCAACCTTCATGTCCGCTCGTGCCGCCGTAAGTCCGCTTGTACTGCCAGCTGTTTTCATACGATACGGTAGCCGCTTCATCATTGGAAGAAACGGGAACCGGAAAATAGCGGGCGTCAGATAAGAGCGTTTTCACTGCCTGCAGGCAGTTTTCATACATCTTTGGCTCTGCGTTTTGTTCCTGCCTGTTCCATTGTTTCAATTCGCTTTTTTTACCGGATTGGCAGAACAGATATGCAAGCACATCCGCAACAGGCGTTTTTCCGGGGGACGTAATGGAAATTTTAGGGTACCCTTTTAACGGGAGTTCGAATGCGCGCAACGTTTCCAAAGCCTGGCCGCTGTCTGAAAGCACAGTGTGCTCCTGCCTGGAACCGTGGTTCTCTTCCAGGTTTTGTACCATGCAGATATCAACGCTTGCAACAAAAAAAAGCAGAATAAGGCAAAAGATATGTTTTTGATTCATGTTTCCTCCAAACAACGCGTATATTAATAAAAAAACGGGCCACCATGAAAAAAAGGTTATCTATATTTATTATTCTGCTGTTTATACTATTCCTATTAATTTACCCACAAGACTGCGTAAAAGCTGCTGCAAACGGGCTGATCTTATGGTATGAAAATATATTGCCCGCCCTGCTGCCCTTTACGATCTTTTCCAATATTTTAATCCAATCCGGCTACCTGGACGATATCATCCGCGTATTAGAGCCGGTATTAAGCCGGCTGTTCTTCCGACATTCCCAAGCGGCTTATCCAGTTGTAGCCGGTTTTTTGTTCGGTTTTCCGGTCGGTAGCAAGACGGCCGCCGACCTGCTGCGCGAAGGCAAGATCAGCTTGGCAGAAGCAAATATCCTCTGCGCCATGTGCAACAATATT
>CASUON010000246.1 GCA_949457475.1 uncultured Lachnospiraceae bacterium | reverse complement strand
TGCAGGCCCTTCGAATGGCTGCTTAGAGGCGCTGATCCCGCTTACAAGCATGTTTCCTGACGGGCGCGTAGACGGTTGCTTGGCCGCGCTAATCCCGCTTACAGGCATATCTTCCGCCGGCAGGGCCGTTATGTTGGCGGCATGGTTCTGTGGATGAGCCTGGCCGCTTTTATAAGCCGCAAGTTCCTCTTTTAACCGGCTTATTTCGCTTTCCTTTTGCTCCACAAGCGCATCCTGCAATTCTTTCCTGCGGATTCTTAAGTAGTTTTCTTTTTTAAGCTTTTCTACCTCCATGGCAAGCTCATTGCGCTCGTTTTTCAGCGTCATATACGCAGTCTTGTATTTATTCAGCGCTTGCAGCAGCGACTGGCTATTTTCTGACATATTATATACTTCGCTGTCGTTTGTCTCTTCCTCCTTGCGCTTTTGCAGCTCCTCTATTTTATCCGCCATTTCACGATTTTGCTGTTGTATATTGTTTACAGCCGTCAATAGCTGGTTTATTTTCGGGGAATAATTTGGAGCCTCCACTTTTACAGGCGCTGTTTCCTTTTTTTCCGTTATTTCCTTTAGTTTGGAGCGGACGCCTTCTAAGCTGTCGTTTTGGACAGATTCGTCAAATTTGCGGATAACGGCGTCCGCCAGCCGTCCAAGCTCTTCTTCGGTAAGTACGATCGACGGATATTTATCTTCTTGGTAAGCCTCGGCAAGCTGGCCGTATACTTCTTTTAACTCTTCCACATCTTCCTGCAATTCCCTCAGATAAGGCGACGACTCGCCGGCCAGCCTTTTTATTTCCGACTGCCCGTTTACAAGCTCCAACAGCCTGGAACGGAACGTCGCAAAATCACTGTTCTGATAATCCGCCATTACATTGTGCGCCAGTCCTACTATCTCATCGGACAATAAATAGTGCGCATTGTTCCATTTACCCATGTTCTCTCTTTCCCTCCTACTCTTATAGTATTAGCCGAATATAGCACGATCTGCCGGCTTTCCCTGCACGGCATTATGTACGTGAAACAGCTATATGATTCTCAATAACTAGGTTTATTATACAGGAAACTATAAAAAATGCAAAGCAATTTACAATATGTTTTTTACCTGCCCTTCCATAAAAAAATCCGCATAAACAGACCGTTTATGCGGATTTTTGAGGTTTTATCCATTCCTTGCCATTTTTCAAACACGCTCTAGCGCCTACGGATTTTAAACTGCGCGCTTAGCGTATAGACCGTACTGCCTTTTTCCCCCCGGAAATCACGAAATTCTTTTATAATCCGGTATGTGCCCGGCTTTTGTTTTCCATGGGAGCTGCCCCAGGTTACTTTGCATGTTATAGGCGAATCATTTTTTGCCAAATACGCGATATCATCGAACCCATAGCCTTCTTTCATCCATATGGCGTGCCATTCCCCGGTTTTTTTATTCTGCTTTTCCAATAGAAACGCCTCTCCATACTCTACCTGCAAATCCGTTGTGTTTACGATCTCCAGCGTTGCGGCGGATGCAGAATTTTTAACGACGCGCATGGATACCCCGTCAAAATTGTTCTCATTGTATGCAAAAATATGCCACGTCCCGTCGATGCAGACTTCCAGGCGGTTCTCCCTGGTTCCGTACTGGTAGCCGTAACCTTTGCCAAAATTGGACTGGCCGTTTTTCTTCGGCACCCGGTCCGCCGCAACGCTAGAAGTAATCTGCCCGTCCATCATGCCGCAGCGCAGCATGGAATTGGTCTCCCCAGTCTCGATATACAGTTTGCCTTTTACTTTGAACATCCGTTTTAATACCTCCTGGGATGATTTTGCGGCGTCCATGCTCCCGGTCTGCTGCATGCGCGCAACGTCCATGCCCACGCTCTGCTGCATGCGCGTAGCGTCCATGCCCACGCTCTGCTGCATGCGCGCGACGTCCATGCTCCCGGTCTGCTTTACAGGCGTGGCGTTATGAACGTCGGAACATATATTTCCTGCCTGCCCTACGGGCTTTGCGCTGCAGGCAGCTGCGCCTATGCTGGCCACCGCTGCAATTACGCAGGCAATCCACCTTCCCTTTTTCAGACAGCCCCAACTTTTGCAGCCCCATTCGTTGCCCGCCCTGCCTCTTGCATATTCTTTTACATTATTTTTCGCCATTTTCTCCGTCCCGTCTGCTCCTGCTTTTCCCATGCTGCTTATCCCCGTTTTTTCCATATTGCTAAACCTCCTGTTTTTATGCTTGTATGTTTACTGTTGCGTGCAGAAAGAAAACGCTTTGCGCATTTCTTTTGGGTCATTCCTTTCTACTTTTACAAACGCGTATGAAAAAATAACCGTTTCACATACAGTGTCTGAACCGTTGGATATTGTTGCAGGCAATATACAAAAAAACGAAAAATCGGAACATATATTTCTGCGAGCTGGCCTGCATGCCCCATAAAAAAACTTCCGCTATTATTTTTGAACCAGTCTGTTTTCTATATGCTTAAAATCCGTCCCTACTTTTTCTTCCAAATCATTGATGTATTTATACAGGGCACAAGTATACCGCAGTGCACGGCGCGGATTGGCTTCCATCAATCCGGCTTCGGCCTGGGCGGAAAGAAGGCTCAGCATCTCAAGACGCTTTTTATACCACCACGTATCTTTATCCTGTACCGTGGCTATTTGAAACAGGAACTGCTTTTTACATAATTTATCCATGACGGACAGATAAATGCTTCTGATATACTGCATTTGTTCCAGTGTATCCATGCTACCTCACCAGCCTTTCCATCAGCTGGATATCCTTTTGCGTCAGGCTGTTCATCGCAAGCTGGCCCTCTTTGATATGTTTTAACGTCTGGCGGTATTCGTCAGTGTTCTTTTTTACGCTATCCGTAACACTGTCAATTTTTTTTGCCAGCTGTTTAAACAGCTCATTATATTCATCTAATTCTTTTTCAATAGATTTTGCCATAGCTTTTTTTGCATCATCCAGTTTATCCCCAATCTGATCAGCAAACTCTTCTTGTGCTTCCCTTTGTTCTTCGTTTGTTTCCTTCATTTCAGCCAGAAACTGGTTCTGCAGATGGGATAGTCCGAGGATGCTGCGGTTTGTCTCTTTTAGCTTCTCAGCTAGCTCAGCCACTTTATCGTTTGCATTTTCAATGGATTGTACCGTGCTGATCTGCACATCTGCCAGCGCGGCTGCATTTGCCTGTACAAAGCGCTCTCTGTAATCATCCATAGAATTGCTGAACTGCCGGACATTTTTAATACTATGTTCATCAAGCTGCTGCTGCAAACGGTTCAGATAACCGCCAAGCACGCCGGAAAGGCCGTCAATGTTTTCCATCCCTGCTTTGCGCAGTTTTTCAACCATCTCTTCGTTTCGGGTCGCAATCGCGCCAATCTGGCTGTTGGCTATTTTGCTAAACTGTGTACTGTCTGCTACAAACCGCCTGTTTTCTTCTGCCATATGGGCAATTTCTTCGCTCATTGCCTGTAGCTTGAGATTATTATCTTTTTGCACCGCCGCAACAGCCTGTGCGCTTTTTTCTACCAGCGTATCTGAATAGCCCTGGAGCGCCTCCGTTAGTTTAAACGCATAAGCGGAATTGAGCTTTGCAAATCCATCCAGCTGCGTCTGCCCCCAGTCCTTGTTCTTTTCATAACTGGCAGACAGCTTTTCTTCCATCTCCTGGATGGTTTCTCTGTTTTTCTCTGTATTTCCCGCCAGCTTTTCTTCCAGTTCATCTACGGTTTTTATGACAGCTTGCGTATAGCTTGCAAAGCATCCCTTTATCACATCCCGCAGCAGGTCGTTATTTTTCCCGGTATCTGCAAGGAACGTCTTTTCGGTCTGAATCAGCGCGTCTAGCCACTCCCTGCTGCTATCAAAAGCTTTCAGGGAATCTCTGCTCTGCGCGGTCAAAGTATCAATTGCTTTCAGGGAATCTTTGCCCTGCGCGGCCAAGAGATCAATCTGCTGGCTGGATGCCTTTGTATATGCGCTGCTGTCTGCTACAAACTGACGGTCTGCTTCTGCCATGCGCGCAATCCCTTCGCTCATTTCCTGCAGTTTTAGGTTATTGTCCTTTTGCACTGCCGCAACAGCCTGCGCGCTTTTATCCACCAGCGCCTGTGTATAGGTATCGATTGCACGCGTAAGCCCGCTTGTAAAAGCGGCATTCTGCTTGGCAAATTCTTCCAGCTGGGTTCTGCCCCATTCCCTGCTTTTCTCATGAACGGCTGCTAGGCGCTGTTCAAACTCGCCAGTCGTTTCCGCGGCCGCTGTCTGATAGTTTTCAAAACATTCTTTTATTATATGACGCAACGTATCATGTGCCTGTCTGGCAGTTTCTGTAAATGCATCCTGCGCACCGGTCAGCTGCCGAATACAGTCTGCATTTTCCATAAGCGCATTGCGGTTGACCTCTTCTGCGTGTGAAAGCTGGCCTTCCAAATATTCTTCGAGTGATTGTATACAATCGGTTAAAATCTCGTCATATTTTTCAGACGTCTTAGTTAAATGTTTTTCAAATAAATCAGACTGGCGGACAAGCATCTGTCCATTGTTTTCACACAGACTTTGAACAGATGCGCGAACCATATCCGAACCCGCCTGCACCAACTGCTGCGTATTTGCATTGGACACGCCTGTCAGCCGTTCTTCCATCGACTGTCCATACTCCTGCAGTTTTTTGCTCATATTCTGGTAGCTCTCCGCCGATACATTCCTTAAATCGGTAAGCGTCTGCTCATAGTGTCTGTCCATCGTTTCCGATTCCTTTTTCAGTTGTGCCAATCCTTCCTGCAAAGTATCCGCCAGCATCCGCATCTGCCCGCGCATGGCGCCACTGAGTTTTTCCGCCGCATTTCCATACCCGGTTTCCATTGCCGCTACTGCCTGCCCAAACTCCTTGATAAAAATTTCCGCGCCAGAATCCATACACGCCTTGAATGCAGCGGCCTGTTCTTTTTGGCTCTCCTCGTTCTTTCCGATCATTTGCAGCAGCTCTGTCTGAAATCCGGTAAACTGCTTTTGCCATTCCTCCTGTTCCTGTTTTTTCAGACGAATCGCTTCTTTGTATTTTGCAGCGAACATGCCTGAAAGGTAAAATGCCGTAATACCGGCTGCTACAGCGCAGGCCGCGGCTGTATATTTCGCTCCTGTACCGGCCATTC
>CASUON010000245.1 GCA_949457475.1 uncultured Lachnospiraceae bacterium | reverse complement strand
GATGCGCAGTGAGAAGAATGGATACGCGACACGATCGTAGCTTACGAGTATATGCATCGTTTTTATGTGCTGGAAGGAAATAAGCGCGTTAGCGTATTAAAAAACCTGAATGCGGTTAAAATAAGCGCAAAGGTGACCCGCATTGTCCCAAAGAGGACAGATAACCTGGAAAATAAAATATATTATGAATTTATGGAGTTTTATGAAGATGCACAAATTTATGATATCTGGTTTTCCAGGGAAGGGTCGTTTAAAAAGCTGGGGCGCTACTATGGCTACCAGCCGGGCGAGCAGTGGGATGAAGAAAGCAGGACGTCGCTACGCAGTGAATATTCTGTGTTCCGCAAAGAGTATAAGGCAAAAGGCGGGGATAAATTGAATATGACGACCGGGGATGCCTTTTTATCCTATATTTCAATTTTTCCGGCATGGCAGCTTCAAAGTTTTCATAAAGAGCAGGTGCGGGAAAACTTGACAAAAATGTGGGATGAATTTGTGACCCTAGCGCAGAGCCAGTCAGTGAAAATCCTGTTGGAGCCGCAGCAGAAAGAGAAACCGTCAAGCGGCCTGTCTATCTTGAATAAAATAATTGGGACAGAAATACTAAAACAGGTTAAGGTAGCATTTATCTATGAAAAGTCAGTAGATGACTCCGCATGGAATTATGCGCATGAAATGGGGCGCTTATATCTGGGCCAGGTCTTTGGGGAAAAAGTCAAAACGACCGTATACGAGCATGCGGAATATACAGACAACTCAGAGGATATCTTAGAAGCTGCGATCAAAGAAGGCAATACCATTGTCTTTACAATTGCCGCGCAGCTTGCAACAGCCAGCGTAAAAACAGCGTTGCAGCACCCAGAAGTAAAGATTTTGAATTGTTCCACAAATTCGGTGCATCGGGCGATCCGGGCGTATTACTGCCGGATGTATGAAAATAAATTTTTGCTGGGCGTTATTGCAGGGTCGTTGTCGGAAACGAGCCATCTGGGCTATATTGCGGATTATCCGATCTATAGCACGATCGCCAATATAAATGCGTTTGCGCTGGGTGCGCAGATGGTCAACCCGCGGGCGCGGGTACAGCTTCAGTGGAGTTCGGCAAAAGGCGGCGTCCGCCAGGAAAAATGGGGGGAAGACGTCCATATTATTTCAGATAAAGATTGGATTAACCCGCTCCATCCGACACGCAAATACGGGCTATACCGTATCAAGGATGGCGAAATTGAAAATATCGCGGCGTCGATCTGCCATTGGGGTAAATTTTACGAGCAGATTGTACGCAGCATTATGGAGAAGACGTGGAAAGTGGCAGATGAAAAAAATAAAAACCGTGCTATTAATTACTGGTGGGGGATATCAGCAGGCGTATTAGAAATCGTATGTTCCCAAAAGCTGCCTGAGGGGACGCGGATTTTGGTAGATATGCTTACGGAAAATATTAGGCGCGGAGATTTCAGCCCATTTGACTGTATGTGGACGACACAAGATGGAAAAGTTGCGAATGAAGCAAACCACCGGTTTGAGCTTGAAAACATCTTTCAGATGGATTATCTGGCCAGCAATATAGAAGGAGGGATTCCCGAATTGGATGAATTAAAGGATGATACAAAAGAATTCGTACAACTGCAGGGTGCATTCTGATGAGAATTTTGTTACTGGCGGATATCGAATGCAAAGCACTTTGGGATTATTACCGGAAAGAAGAGCTGGAGGGGATTGACCTGATCCTTTCATGTGGGGATTTGAATGCAGAGTATTTGTCTTTTATTGCTACGATGTCGTCTCTTCCGATCTTGTATGTACATGGCAACCACGATGCGAAATACAGGCAGCGTGCGCCGGAAGGGTGCACATGTATTGACGATATGGTATATACGTTCCGTGGGCTGCGTATTTTAGGGCTGGGGGGCTCTATGCGGTACAAAAATGATGATTGGCAGTATACAGAAGCGCAGATGCGCACAAGGGTCAAAAAAATGTGGTATCCGATCTGGAAAAATAAGGGGTTCGATATTTTATTGACCCATGCGCCTGCAAAAGGACTACATGATGGTTCGGATTTACCGCATATGGGATTTGATATATTTAATAAACTGATGGATAAGTATGCGCCGGGCTATTTTATCCATGGGCATATGCATATGAATTATGGGCGGGATCATATCAGGGAAGACTTGTATAAAAATACCCATGTGATCAACGCCTTTGAACGGTATGTGATTGAAATTCCGGAAAAATAAGAATACATGGAGAGCCATTGATCGTGTGATCAGTGGCTTTTTTTATTTTTCATGTATATTAGCCTGGAAAAAACAGATACTATACCCACGAGTAGAATGATTTGTCAATTTGTAAAGAATGCCCGTATACGGGACGGGCACAACAGGAAAAGGAATGGAAGGAAATGGATAATCAACAGACAAGGCGGGCGCAGCTAAACCAAATGGATAAGTTGACTACGCAACAGCGCGTGCACCCGGTTTCTGTGCATGTGACACAGAACAAACAGATACTGGAGCAAATGCTTGGAAACAGCGCAGATATTAAAATGCGCGAAATGGTGCTGGGGATAGACCAGGTGCGCTGCCTGGCTGCCTATATTGAGATTACCGCAGGTTCATTGGCGTTTGAAAACTCCTTGATTGGAAGGCTGTTAAACGACCTGGCTGATCTGCCGGCGGAGCGCATTTATGATTCGCTTGCATCCAATGGGCAGGGGCTGTGCGATGTGACGCCGTTTGAAAATATTGAGGACGCCGTGCAGTTTGGAATGCTGACCGGCGATGTGATTTTATTTATTGACGGTTTTGCCAGCGCATTAAAAATACCGGACAAAGGCTATCCGAATATGGGTGTGACAAAACCGGAGTCCGAAAAGGTGATCCGCGGTTCCCAGGAAGGGTTTGCGGATTCTGTAAAAGTGAATACGGCATTGATCCGCAAGCGGATACGTTCTTCAAAAGTACGGGTCGAAGAGGTAAGGGCGGGGCTTTACTCCCACACAAATATAGACCTGGTATATATGGATGGGCTCGTCTGCCCGCAGTTATTAGATGAAATCAAAAGGCGGCTGGATTCTTATACGATAGACGGCGTATTAGACAGCGGGGTGATTGAACAGCTTACCGAAGAAAGCTGGTATTCGCCTTTCCCACAGTTTCAGACGACGCAGCGCCCGGACCGTGCAGCCATTGCCGTGTTAGAAGGGCGGGTCGTTTTATTATGCGATAATTCCCCGTCGGCGTTGATTTTGCCTACGGATTATAACTCGCTGCTTAAAACAAGCGATGATTATTATAACCGCTTTGAAATTGCTTCTTTGGAACGGATGATACGCTATATCGCTTCCTTTTTTGCCGTGGCGTTCCCAGCGTTTTATCTGGCGGTTACAAATTTTCATACTCAGCTATTGCCGACGTCCCTGCTGCTTTCTTTTGCGTCCGCAAGGCAGGGCGTGCCGTTTCCGGCGGTCGTGGAAGTCCTTTTGATGGAATTTTCCTTTGAGCTGCTGCGGGAGGCCGGAGTGCGCCTGCCGGGGGCAATGGGGAATACGATTGGGATCGTTGGCGGGCTGATTATCGGTCAGGCAGCGGTTGAGGCGAACTTAGTCAGCCCGATCGTTGTGATCGTAGTAGCTTTTACGGCGCTCAGTTCGTTCGCAATCCCAAACGAAGAGCTGGCTATGGCGTTTCGGATTTTGAAGTTTTATATGATCGCGCTCTCCGCGTGGCTTGGGCTGTTTGGATTTCTAGTATCCATGCTGAGCATATTTATCCACCTGGCCAGCCTTAGAAGCTTTGGAATTCCATATCTGATGCCGTTTGTAGGCGCAGAGCTGAACCATTACCATGACGAGCGCGACAGCCTGGTACGTTATCCGTTGTCTATGATGCGTAGGCGTCCGATCTATGCAAAACAGGGGCAGCGTATCCGTCTGACATTTGGATTGAAAAAGAACAAAGGGAAGGAACGATAGGCGTGTTTTCCAATAATGATAAAATATCACCGCGTCAGATAAAACGGCTGCTGATTTTCCATTTGTTTGGGGTCGGCTCGCTGCTGCTGCCGGCAAGGCTGGCAAAAACAGGGGGCACGGCCGGGCTGTGGAGTGTTTTCCTTGGAATGGCGCTCGCGGCAGTCTATTTATGGATGCTGCAGATCAGCTGCGGGCGGATGAAGCAGGACTATTTTTTCTATCTGCAAAATGGCTGGGGTAGCCTGGCCGCGCGGATATTCTACATTTGCTACGCGCTGGTGAGCGTGTTTGTCAGCGGATGGGCAGTGAAACTGCTGGCGGAGCTTGTATGCGACCACCTGCTGGAAGACGGGGAGTTTAAGACGGCGTTATTTTTAGTCATTTTGCTTGTCTTATATGGAGGGATCGCAGGGATGGAGGCCCGGGCAAGGATTTACGAGATTTTGTTCTGGGTGCTGGCGGTTCCGCTGGTAATTATGTTGGTTTTATGTTTCCGGCAGGTACAGGTGATCCGCTGGTTTCCGATGATGCCGGAACCCGCGTTTGGCAGCGGGGGATGGAACGGCTTGTGGCAGGGGGCCGTCCAGTGTTTTATGTCTTTTTTGCCGCTGACCTTTCTGCTGTTTCTAAAATCCCATGAACAGGAAGAAAAAAAGACCGGGCATGTGGCATTTTTGGCATTGTTTGTCAGCGGAGGCGCTGTCGCAGCCATTTATTTGATTTTACTCGGTATTTTTGGCAGCCGCGCGCTGTCGCAGGAGCATTATCCGATTATAACGTTGATGGGGATGGTTAAAATACCCGGAGATTTTGTGAAACGGCTGGATGCCGTTATGATCAGCGTCTGGTTTTTTACACTGTATGCATTGATTGCGGCTACGCTGTACTATGGCGCGGTTATCGCACGCAGGGGGCTGGCAAAGGATGGCAGCGACTGGAAGGAGAAATGCGGCGGACGCTGGTTTTGGGCTATGACTGCGCTTTTGTACGCAATTTCCTACGCCTTTTACCAATATCCGCAGCTGGAGCAGTTTGCCGGCCGGGCATTTTACCTAGCGGGCGTGCCCTTTTTAGTACTAGTGCCTTTGCTTTCGCTTATGATCTGCAGAAAACAGGCGCCAAAAAAGCGAACACCAAACGGGCCGGCGCAAGAAAGGGAATAGGAGCGCACCCGGC
>CASUON010000244.1 GCA_949457475.1 uncultured Lachnospiraceae bacterium | reverse complement strand
TGCCGGGTACGTACAGCCTGACTTCCTATACAATGGAGGAGACGGTTTCCAGACAGTTTATATTAAGCGACGAGGTGGACGTCGTAATCAACGTTGTGGATGCTTCTACGATGGAACGCAGCCTATATCTGACGCTGCAGATATTAGAGCTTGGCAAGCCGGTCGTGCTCGCGCTGAATATGATGGACATTGTGCAAAAGCGCGGGATGGAGATCGATATGCACCGCCTGCCGGAAATGCTTGGCATTCCTGTCATTCCCGTGTCGGCAAGAAAGCGTACGGGGCTGGATTCGCTGCTGCATGCCGCCGCGCACCACAAAGACGCGCAGAATCCGGACCGGCTGATCCACCATCATAAAAACGCGGCGCACCATGTACACGACCACCACCATGAATATGCAATGGTATATTCCGATGAGATGGAAGACCGTATCGACCAGGTGATTGCCAAATGGAAACAGTTATATCCGGATATTCCAAACGAGCGCTGGTATGCGATCAAATTGCTGGAACAAGATACGGAGGTTTGGCAAAAATACCCGCTCGAGATCCCAGGAGTATTGGACCAGGAGCATAATAATTATGAATCGCAGATTATAAACGAAAAATACAATTTTATTGAAGAGATCATGGACGAAGTGCTGCTCCATAAGCAGCGCCAGGACCAGCTGACGGAACGCATTGACCGCGTGTTTACCCACCGTATTTTGGGCATTCCGGTTTTCCTTGGCATTATGGCGGTCGTCTTTTTCCTGACCTTTACGGTTGGGGATTGGCTCAAGGGGTATTTTGAGGCCGGGATTGGCTGGCTCTGCGGGCTGGTTTCCCAAGGGCTTGCGGCCGTCCATACGCACGCGCTGCTGGAATCGTTGATTGTGGAAGGCGTGATCGGCGGGGTGGGAACGATCGTTACTTTCCTGCCAAATATTTTCATCCTGTTTCTGGCGCTGGCGTTTTTGGAAGACAGCGGTTATATGGCGCGTGTGGCTTATGTGATGGAGGGGGTTATGAGCAGGCTTGGCCTGTCTGGAAAAGCCTTTATCCCGATGCTGCTTGGATTTGGCTGCACCGTTCCGGCGATTATGGCGTCGCGGGCGTTGGAAAGCAAGCGTGACCGCTATAAGGTTATGCTTGTTACGCCGTTTATGAGCTGCAATGCCCGTTTGACGATCTACATATTATTTGCGGAAATGTTTTTTGGAAAACAGGCGATGCTTGCGGCCTACTCGATGTATTTGATCGGTATTGCCGTAGCGATAGGCGTGTCGGTTGTGCTCCATCTGCTTGACCGCAAGGAGAGCGCCAATTACCTGCTGATCGAGCTGCCGGAGTATAAAATGCCGGACGCGCGTACCGTATGGATTTATGTATGGGACAAGGTAAAGGACTACCTTGGAAAAGCGGGCACGACGATCTTTCTTGCTACGCTCGTTATCTGGGCGCTGCTTAATTTTGGGCCGCACGGCTATAGCGCGGACCTTTCCATGGGCTTTGGCGCGATTATCGGCCGGTGGATGGTGCCGGTATTTGCCCCGGTCGGTTTGGGGTTTTGGCAGATAGCAGTCGCTTTGATCGCGGGCATATCAGCAAAAGAAGTCGTTGTATCCAGCTGCGCGGTGCTGTTTGGCGTTGTAAATGCGAACTCGCAGTCCGGCATGGCGGAGTTTTCCAGGCTGCTGCAGCAAATCGGGTTCGGCCCGCTTAACGCATTTTGCCTGATGGTATTCTGCCTGCTGTACGTCCCGTGCGCGGCTGCGCTGGCGACGATCCAAAAAGAATCCGGCAGCTGGAAATGGACGGCGTTCGTGACGGTGTTCCAGCTCGTTGTGGCCTGGGTTGTGACGTTTGTCGTATACCGGATCGGGCTGGCGCTGTATTGACAAGAGGGTATGTTAACAATAATTTCCAAAACTTTGCAGAATCTGACACGGAAAAAAAAGGCAGCTCTTTCGTACTTAGTTTAAGACGGCATTTAAAATGGCATTTAGGATGGCATTTATCAAGGGCGTATAAATTAGATGTGCCGAAAGATTAAAACCAGAATATAGTTTAAAATTAAAAGGAGTTGCCAATGATGCGAAGAAAAAGAGTGATAGCAGGGATATTGGGCTGCATGCTCATGTGCGGGCAGGCAGCGGATATGATGACAGTGCCAGATGTGGTAAACGCGGCGTCGGTTGATCTACAGCAGTTGGCGGATGTTGGGGACATGGAAACAACCGAAACGTCGGCATCGCAGCAGGAGCGGGGGGACATGGAAACAACCGAAACGTCGGTATTGCAACAAGGTCGGGCGGACGTAGGCATAACCGAAACGTCGGTATTGCAACAAGGTCGGGCGGACACGGTAGGTACAGAGATGAACACGCTGGCGCAGACGCCGCAGGAACTGAAGCCGGATTATAATGACCCGGATTACGTGAAAGATATGTTGCAGGCGCAAGGAAAAACCAACGAAGGGGCAGCCGATAGCCAGGGGCGGCAGCCGTCCGCGCAGTTTTCGTTGCGGGGCCTGTCAGACGGCAAGACGGTCAGCCCGTTTACCGGATTGACATATGTCCATGCGCCGCAGTTAAGCGGTCGGGAAGTTGTGCACGGCATTGACGTTTCAAAATGGCAGGCTGCGATCGACTGGAAGAAAGTCAAAAAAGCGGGCGTGGAATTTGTATTTATCCGTTGCGGCTATACGTCGCTGTCTTCCGCGTTCGCGATGTACGAAGACCCGTATTTTAGGCAGAATATACAGGGCGCCTACGATGCCGGCATTAAAGTAGGCATCTACTTTTTCTCAAATTCCATTACGGTAAGCGAGGCAAAAAAAGAAGCGAAAAAGACGCTGGAGCTGATTCGTCCGTACAGAAATTTGATTACCCTGCCGGTCGTATATGATTTCGAGGCGTTTTCCAATTCCTACCGCGCGTATGGGCTGACGAAAGCGCAGGTAACAAAGAATGCGCTCGCTTATCTGGAAATTATCCAGGACGATGAATTCACCCCGATGTTTTATGGCAGCCCGAATTTTTTGGCCACGCAGTATGACCTAAACAAGATTTCGGATTACGATTTATGGCTGGCGCATTATACGACAAAGACTAGCTATGGTGGAAATTTTATGTATTGGCAATATTCCAGCAGCGGGCAGGTAAATGGTATTTCGGGCAATGTAGACTGCGATTTTATGTACAGGCATCCATCCGGGCCGGAGCCGGATGACCCAGACGAGCCGGATGACCCAGATGATACAACCGATGAACTCGATGATATCACGGGGCTGATGATGACGGATAATTCTACGTCTTACATAGAAATCGAATGGGATGAAGTAGAAGGCGCGCACGGCTACCGGGTGACCCGTAGCGCATCGCTTGGAGGCAAATACAAAGAAATCGAAGTTGTCAGCGGCGGTGCGATCACATCGTATCTGGATGATTCCGTGGCGGAATCAGAAGGGCGGCAGTACTATTATACAGTTACCCCGTTTCTCGTAGAAGAAGATATGATGAAATTTGGCACAGAATCAGAAGTGCTGATCGCAAATACCGAGAGTATATATATGCACCGGTTAAAGACCAAAGCGAATGTAAACCTGCGGGAACAAGCGGGTACAGAATATGCGTCGCTTACGGTAGTGCCGCAAGGAACCGTCCTGACATTCAGTCGCTTTACATTTTCAACGGCCGGGAGCAGGTGGTATAAAGTGAAGTATAAAAGGAATGGGATAGCTTATACCGGCTACATTTCCGGCAATTATGTAAAAAAATATACGTATGGGGTTGCTTCGAAAAAAGCGAACCTAAGGAAGGGCGCGGGGTCTTCCTTCCAGTTAAAAAATGTAGTGAAAAAAGGCTCAGACCTGACGATATTAAACAATACCCAAAGCAGCGCCGGCGTGCCATGGAGCCGGGTTTCCTTTATCCAAAAAGGCAAAGAATGCAAAGGGTATATGAAGACTAAATTTATTGAGCGGTATTAATGATGAAGAAAAATATTCGTACGCAGGCAGTGGACGACTTGTTTGAAGCGGTCATGTGCCTACAGAGCAAGGAAGAGTGTTATCGGTTTTTTGAAGATGTCTGTACAGTCAATGAGCTGCAGGCGATTGCGCAACGCTTTGAAGTTGCGCATATGTTGCGGGATAACCAGACGTACCTGGACATTGCGCAAAAGACAGGCGCTTCTACCGCGACGATCAGCCGGGTCAGCCGGTCGTTGAATTATGGCAACGACGGCTACGACATGGTGTTGAAACGGATGGAGCAGGATAACCGGAAATAATTGGCAAAGGACGGCAAAAGCCCGTCGGCGGCACAGGAGGAACGCCCCTGCAAGCACGATGCAAGCGTGCTTGCAGGGGCGTTATTTTGTTATTTCCTTTTTGCGTCCTGTTTTCTTTTGGGTTCTTTGGAATTGCCGCCAGACAGCTTGGCGTCTATAATTTTTTCAATAATGAGCCGTTTTACATACGCGTCGAAGCTAAGCATGCAGATGAAAGAAAATAGCTGCAAATCCTCCCGGTCTTCTTTGGGGGCATCGGTAAACGTATCCCTGCTCGTACGGAATTTTCGGATCACATCTTTGGCAAGCGTGCCGGAGGCTTCTTTTTCCAGCCCAAACACTTCTTTGTAAATTCGGTTTAGGTCGATGCCGTCTCTGGAAGAAAAATATTTTTCCGTGATCGGGTTTAAAATATTTTGGATGTCGCTGATACTTAAAATCCCTTTAAAATAATAAATAAAGATCATAGTCAGCAAATGCTCTTTCGTATATTTCTTTTTTTGCGGCGGCGGCAGCAGGTCGTTTTTTGCGTAATTATTGATCATTGTCTTGGTCAGTATTTTGTCGTCCGGGTAACGTTTTGTGGAAGAAAGCTGCTCGTCCATAAATGTCGTAACCTGGTCCATATATAGGTCAATATTTGGGATGTCCTGCGGTTTGATATAATCTATCCGTTTCAGGCTGGATAAAATACTGTTTAATAAATCTTTGTCATCGATCGTCATATAATCACCTCACGACATATTATATAGTAATCAAAACTAGATAACAATAAATTTTTTTGCTGTTTTTTGTTACGGGTGGTTTTTACGTTATTTTTCACGGGGGGGATATGCAGAATATACTATAAAAAGAAAATAATAGGTTGTTATCCGGCAGTTAAAGTCTGGAACAGTTTATACGTTTTGTGCTACCCGGACGCTGGAACCA
>CASUON010000243.1 GCA_949457475.1 uncultured Lachnospiraceae bacterium | reverse complement strand
CCATTCAAATATCTGTTTTGCATAATCGTTAATCTCATCAATACAATCGGAAATCTGGCGGTTTACGCTGTTTTGATAGTCGATTAACCCCTGCACAACCGACTGTGACCGGCTGACAAACAAGCTTGCTTTTTGAATTACCAGGTTTTGGTTTACCGTATCCGACGGGTCTTTTGCCAGCTCCTGGAATGACTGCCACAAACTGGTTTCCCCGGTCATAATCTGCTGAAACGCAGTCCCTTCCATCTCCTGGAAAAAGTTATACACTTCGTCTACAGCTTCATACGACGCCTCGTAATAGGCCTGCCTGCCGTTGTCCTTGCGGTATGCCTTATCCAAAAACACATCCCGGGCATGGACGAGGGAACCGATGGATGTGCCAAGCCCGGTTAATTTTTTATAAGAATTTGGCGAATATCCTACGTTTTGATATTCCGTATCACGAAAAACAACCTGTTGACGTACATACCCCTTGGTATTTACGTTCGCCAGGTTGTTCGCTACTGTGTTGATCGCATCCTGAGAAGACCGTATCCCTGAACTTCCAATAAACAGGGACCCCATTCCATTTGCCATAATTGCTCACACTCCTGTCCGTTATTGTTTTGCATCAAATCCGCTACTTCCTAAAATATCTCCCGTATTATAGGCATTTTTATTGTAATTTGCCGTTTCGGGGGCGGTGCGCATGCTTCGAAACAGAGTAAGATCAAACTCTACCATTTCCAGAGCCTGTTTAAGCAATGTCTGGTTTTGTTCATTGACTTTTCGAACATCTTCTAGTGTCGTCTTCAACTGATTTTTTACGTTTTCTAATCGTTCCCGCTCCACGGGCTGGCTGCCCAGCATGTCGATAATCGTACTCAGCGTAAAGCCGTCTTCCGGCTTGTTCAGTACGACCGACATGTCATGCATGACCTTTCGACGGTGTTTATCCAGATTTTGTATTTTACTGGATACATCCTGCTCTAGGTCTACAATTTTTTCCAGCGCGGGAACGTCGGCTTTAATAATGACCCCTTTTTTTTCCTTTGACAGCGACGCCAGCTTCTGATACTGGGCAATTTCACTCTCCAGGACCTGGATCAGATCATCCATTAAACTTGCCACGCTTTATCCTCGCTTTTCTGTAACAAATTTGTTACGTTCTTATTTTCCAGCGGCATAATAACTTGCTAACAATTTACTCGCAAAATCTCCAGTATCAACGTCATAGTTTCCAGACTGAATGCTTGTTTTAAGTTCTGTTACCCTATCTTCCCTGATATCCGAAGCTGCTGCGACTGCCTGTTTTGCGAATTGGTAATCCTTCCCTGCCCTTGAAATCTGAACCTGATCACGTGAAGCATGGACTTCCGCCATATTCTTAGCTTTGGAAGGCTTTGTCGTGTTGTAAACATTTGCGATCTGGTTATAAGCATCTATACGCATAGCAAGCATCTCCTTTCATCGTTTCATCCATGAATAACTTAGAATTTTCACTCTTATGCTTGAAATTCTATATAACTTTTATCGGACGTTTTTATGTTTTGATTAGCCGTTTTTTTAATTTTGTAAAAAAATACGTTTCTAAGGCGTGCTTGAATCCAGAGCTATTATAGGTAAGGCGCACATTTTTTATACATATTACATATCGGCACACCAAAGCCAAATCCGAAAAATGTTGCGGTTATAAATCAAAAATATAGCATCATAAAAAATTTTGTAAAAATGAACAAATTTCATTTTACATTCTGCACATTTTATGTCATAATATAAACTAATTATATGCTACTGTAAACAATATTTTATATAAACGACATAATACGCAAATAATACCAACCTATATTTTCCACATATTCAAACATTTAGCTGCACGTCCAATTCCTTTATTATTTTTGAACTGTAATGGAATACTATGCGCAGGCAGTCTGTGCACATTTTCTCTTTACAATTCCAAACACGGGTGATGTTTATGAAATTCATAAAATGGTGTTTCTCTTATGCAGACGCAAAATGCAAAAGTGAGTTCAGCTTTGTCCAGCTGCTACATGTTACTTCCCTTATACTCGGGGGCTGCCACGTCCTATTATGTTTGCTTTTTGCGTATGCGAACGTATTTCCAATGGCAATCGTTAATATCTTTAGCATCTGTATTTACGCTGCATGCTATTATATTGCTACGAGCGGAAAGACGCTGCTGTTTTACTGCATTGTATATTTTGAAGTCTTTATGCACGTGCTGCTTGCAACGCTAATGGTCGGGGAACAGGCCGGGTTTACGCTGCATTTGATCGCGATTACTGCCGTGGACTATCTATGCTGTTACGGATATGTGACGGGAAACCATACGGACAACAAATTCCATCCGATTGTTTATTGCTTTTTTTCATTCGGGCTGTTAGCCTTTTTAAGGTATTTTAGCAATACACACGTACCTTTATACCCGTTTCAGGAAGATTATTTATACCACGTATTTTATATCACGAATTTTCTTATTACGATGTGCTCCCTGATCTTTACGCTGAGCATGTTTATTACGCAGATTTTTGCGTTGCGCCGCCGGCTGATGCACCAGAACTCTCTATTGGAAATCCTATCCACTACGGATACGCTCACTGGCTTATCCAACCGCAGGATTGTAATGAAGTTTATTGATGATATCAAATTAAACCCGGTTGCGTTTTGCGTTATATTGGCGGATATTGATGATTTTAAAAAAATTAATGATTCCTATGGGCACAATTGCGGTGATAAAGTACTGATCGCCGTCGCGAATATCTTTCAGACATGTATCCGCAAATCGGATATTTTGTGCCGCTGGGGCGGGGAAGAAATCCTTGTAATACTTCCGCTATGCAATATTGAAAACGCGGTAACCGTCGCTGAAAAAATCAAAACTGCCCTCGCCGACTCCAAGGTCATCTACGAAGACCAGAAAATAAATGTATGTATGACGTTTGGGATTTCTTCTTCCGAAGAGGCATTGAATGTAGAATCCGTAGTACACAAGGCAGACACCTATTTGTACTACGGAAAGAAGCATGGCAAGAACTGTATTATTACGGCAAACCGAATCGCATAGGAACTGTAGGTAAATAATTTGATAAATTTACTCACAGTTCCTTAATATTCATCTGGTTTTCTTTCAACCGGATTGCCGTCCGCGTCAAATTTTCTGCGCAGTTCACGTTCTGTCATCCAGATTGGTAAAAGCAGCGCAGCCATCTGTGCGGATATTAGGACCGCACCCCCGATACCGACGGCATTTTCACCTTGTCCGTACAATCCGGCCATAACACCCAACGTCGCTGGTACTATACACCAGCCTACCCGTTTCCATTGCTTTCCAAAATACAGGTGGGCTGTTTTCCATGTCTGCATATTTTTCATTGACATTTTTGTCCGATACCCATAAACCATATTTATCTTTTCCGGCGGATGCTTCTGGAGCCAGATGCCAAAACCGATCATAACCGCCGGCGTCGCTAGGCTGGACGCCAGCATAAAAACCCAAAATCCCATAGTTGCGCCTCCTACTCATACCCTGTATTTTTTTTCAATTTTCGTATAAGCAACCATAACTGCAATCGCCCAGTACATACTTCCCAATATCGGAATGATTGCCACCGTCGACTTATGCTCCAGCAAAAGCGGCAGCCCAAGCAGTGTAAAAAATCCTGCGGAGACAATCCATAGCTTGGCTACGGCCCGATTGTACGCTTTGACATCGTTTACTTGTATGGATTCTTGTACTGTCCAAAACCGGACTGGCTGTTTCGCGTTCCAAGAATAAATACCAAACAGCAGAAACAAGGCCGCGCAAGCTATCCATATTACAAATGCTACCATCATACGTTTTCCCTCCCATCTGCCAGGTGAGCAAGCGCCTGCTTTTCCTTTTTCATGACAAGCTTATGAAATGCTACCCAAAAAGTCGATCATATTTATTTCATAGTAAAGTTTGATTTCTTATAAAGGCCTTATTTTGCTTAAAAGCACTATTTCATATAAAGGCCTGCAAGCCGCATCCCGTCGTCAAACATTAGCGTGTAGGTTACCCCGGTATTTTCATATGTCACATTAAACTGCACTACCACCGAGGTCTTGCCCTGCTGGCGGATTTCCTGCATATAACATTTGCCAAACTTTCTTCGTTTTCCCCAGTCGGCTATATCCGGCGCAACTTGTTTCCTTGCATCCGCTATGACTTCTTTTGTCAATACACGCTTCATCTGCGGCGTAGCGTACGCCAGCAGCTTATCGTAGTCCTGCGCATCCAGCAGCTGTATTACTTCTTTTGAACGCCGCTCTACCTGTTCGGCATGGTAAATCCCACTGCTGCCTATCTCGGCTCCTTTTGGCAAAAACCACACGGCCAGCCCTCCAAGTAAAAACAATACGGCTGCAACGACAAGCACGATTTTTATTATTACACCTCTACGATACGCTTTACGGTCGTTTTCTGGCAAGTCTTCATTAAATGCTTCTGCAATTGCAATCGGCTCGCCCATTTGCAGTATTACCTTTTCCAAAGGCGTCCCCTGCTGTATGGCTCCGTTTACATCGGCTAGCAGCTGCCTGCGTATTTCATCTTTTTTCTGCTTCGGGCATTTTATTTTTTTCACGATCTGGTTGACATAGGTTTCTGCTAACATGGTTTATTCCTCCATAATCCGGGCAATCCCATTTCGCATCCCGTTCCAGATATTTGTAATTTCACTGAGGGATGCCATACCCTTTTCTGTAATGCGGTAGTATTTGCGGGCGACTTTTTTCCCATTCGGTGCGCTCCAGCTGCTTTCTACCAACCCATCGTCTTCCAGCCGGTACAAGATTGGATACAGCGTCCCTTCTTTCAGCAGAAATAATTCCCCGCTTTTTTCCCGCAATTCACTAATCAGCTGATAGCCATATTTTTGCTCTTTTTGCAGCAGCTTTAAAATCAGCATATCCAGCACGCCTTTTTTCATTTGTCTAATATATTTTTCGTTCATATGCACATTTTCCATTACTAATACTTTGTATTACTAGGTATATTATAATATCATATACTGGAAATGTCAACATAAATACCTAAAAGTTACTACATATTAGTTACTGTAAAGTTACTTTTTACGGGGTGGGGATATGCAAAATATACTATAAAAAGAACCATAATAGGTTGTTATCCCGCGGTTAAATTTTGGAACAGTTTTTCAGTTTTGTGCTACCCGGACGCTGGGGCCAGGCCG
>CASUON010000242.1 GCA_949457475.1 uncultured Lachnospiraceae bacterium | reverse complement strand
CTACTTTCTTTGCAATCCATTCTACTTTCTTTGCAATCCATTCTACTTTCTTTGCGATCCATTCTACTTTCTTTGCAATCCATTCTACAAATCGTGCTACAATCTGCAAATGTATGCTCTTTTATCCGCTTTTACGCCCTTTTACGACAGCTTCTCCACTTCGTCCAGCCAAATCCGCGCGCAGGCGTCGCTTGGCATGCGCAAATCCCCCCTTGGAGATACGGCGACGCTCCCAACTTTCGGGCCGTCCGGCAGGCACGAGCGTTTAAACTGCTGGCTGAAAAAGCGGCGGTAGAAAACCTTCATCCAGCGCAGGATCACGGCGTCTTCATAAACCCCATAAAACGCAATGCCCGCCAGCCGGTAGATCTTATCCGGCGCAAAGCCAAACCGGAGGATATAATATAGAAAGAAGTCATGCAGTTCATACGGGCCGACAATATCTTCCGTCTTCTGTGAAATCTTTCCTTCTTCCGGTGGCAGCAGTTCCGGGCTGACCGGCGTATCAAGGATATCTAACAATATTTCCGCCAGCTTTTTATCCTGGCACGTATCCGCATAATACCGCACCAGGTGCCGGACAAGCGTCTTTGGCACCGATGCGTTTACGCCGTACATCGACATATGGTCCCCGTTATACGTCGCCCATCCCAACGCCAGCTCCGACATATCCCCTGTCCCGATCACCATTGCGTTGCTTTGGTTGGCAAGGTCCATTAAAATCTGCGTCCGCTCCCTCGCCTGGCTGTTTTCGTAGGTCACATCATGCACATCCGGGTCCTGGCCGATATCTGCAAAATGGCGGCTGACCGCATCCCGGATACTAATTTCGGTAAGCTGCGCGCCCAGGCAGCAAACGAGTTGCACCGCATTCTCATACGTCCGATCGGTCGTCCCAAACCCCGGCATAGTCACCGCCGTAACCTGCCCGCGCGCCAGTCCAAGAAGGTCAAACGCGCGTACCGTAACAAGCAGCGCCAGCGTCGAATCCAGCCCGCCGGAAATGCCGACTACCGCACGGCCGCAATTCGTATGCTCCAGCCGTTTTTTCAGCCCCATTGCCTGTATCGCAAGAATTTCCTCACACCGTTTATCGCGTTCGGTTTTTTGGTCTGGTACAAACGGCGTCGGGTCTACAAAGCGCGTCAGCTCCACATGCTTTTTCGGAAGTGAAAACGGTGTAACCGTATACCCTTCCGCCTCCGGCACAAACGTAGACATCCGGCGGCGTTCCGATACCATTTTCTGCACGTCTATTTCCGCATAGATCGGCTCATTGTGGAAACGCTCGGATTCTTTTAACAATATGCCGTTTTCCGCGATCAGGCTGTGCCCGGAATATACGACGTCCTGCGTCGATTCCCCATCGGACGCGCTGGCGTAGACATAGCCGCACAAAAGCCTTGCGGACTGCCCGGCAATCAGGCTGCGCCGGTACGTATCTTTGCCCGTCACCTCATCCGAAGCCGACAGGTTCAAGATCAAATCCGCCCCCGCCAGCGCGTGGCCGATGCTCGGCGGGTTTGGCGCCCAGACGTCCTCGCACAATTCTACGGCAACTTGCAGCTGCGGCATCGATGTACAGGAAAAAATCTGCTTTGCGCCCATCGGCACCGATAAGCCCGGGCGCAGGCTGACGCTCACCGTATCCCACATGCCTTTCGCAAAATGCCTCGCTTCATAAAATTCCGCGTGGTTCGGCAGAAAAATCTTTGGCACGATGCCAAGTATCTGCCCCTTGCAAAGGACAGCCGCCGTATTATACAGTTTCCCGTTATATTCCAGCGGGAGCCCGAGGCACAGCAGCGCGTCCGTCTGCGCAGTCTGCTGCGCAATCAAAAACAGCTGCTCTTTTGCTTCTTCTAACAGCAGCTCCTGTAAAAACAAATCCCCGCAGGAATACCCGGTGATACACAATTCCGGAAATACCATCACGCCCGCCCCCTGGTCGGCTGCCTCCAACGCCTGCGACAGGATAGCCTGCGCGTTATATTTTGGATCCGCTACCCGAATTTTGGGAGACAGGGCAGCTACTTTTACATATCCGTGCTCCATTTTAACGCAACACCCCTTTATTCCTTCATTTATGATTTCTTATTTCTCATTTACAAGCTTATTTCTTTTCTTATTTCTCATTTACAAGCTTATTTCTTTTCTTATTTACAAACTTATGACCACTGGTTCATAGCCGTTATAACAACGCTCAACCCATCTGCGCAAGTATTTCTTGCAGCGTAGCCACGTCGAACTGGTACGCCGTATTGCAGAACTGGCACTTGATCTCAATTGGCTCGTTGTCGTCTACGATGCCCTGCATATCTTTTTTGTCAATGGTCATAAGCGCCCTTTGAATCCGCTCTTTGGAACAATTGCATAAAAAAGACGCCTCTAGCCGGTCATTTATCTCCAGTCCCATGCCGCCGAGCAGGTCTTCTAATATTTTTTCCGGCGTATAGCCTTTTTCCAGCATTTCCGTCACAGAGCTGATGCTTTTGATCCGCTGTTCCAGCTTTTCAATGACCGCATCTTCCGCTTGCGGCATTAACTGGATAATAAACCCCCCGGCCTGGCGCACGCTGCAATCGGTATCGATCAATACGCCAAGCCCTACCGAAGACGGCACCTGCTCTGAAGATGCAAAATAATACGTCAAATCTTCCGCGATCTCCCCGGTCTGCAGCTCGGTCGTACCTACATAGGGCTCCTTCATGCCCAGGTCTTTAATCACACGCAGCAGCCCTACCCCGATAGCGCCTCCCACATCCAGTTTGCCCAATTTATTCGGCGGCAATTCCACATCCGGCACATTTGGATAACCTTTTACATGCCCGGCAGAATCTGCGGTTACGGTAATTTGCTTTACCGGCCCGGAGCCCATGACCTGGAGCGTCAACAAGTCGTCTTCCCCTTTCATCATCACGCCCATCATTGCCCCTGCGCACAGCATCCTGCCCAACGCCGCCGTAACGACCGGGCTGGTCGTGTGGTGCAGCCTTGCCTGTTCGCAAAGCCCTTTTGCTGTAATCGCAAACGCGCGAACCGCGCCGTCCGCCGCCGTCGCCCTGACGATATAATCTTCCATCCGTTTTTCTCCATTTCCTGTTGTTTTTCTTAGCTTTCCTGCTGCTTCTTCTGCTCTTTCTTTTCCTGTCGTATTCCTTAGCTTTCCTGTTGCTTTTTATTCCTCTTTCTTTTCCTGTTGTTTTTCTTAGATTTCCTGTTGTTTTTCTTAGCTTTCCTGCTGCTTCTTACTGCTTTTTACTTTTGCTTGTGGCATTCCCTTGCAAGTATATAAATCCGCTCGCTGTCTGCACGCACCGGCCCATGGCTTTCCCCGTCGCAGGCCTTTACAAATTCCAGCCCGGCCTGCCCCAGCAAACGGACGACCTGCTCTAACTCATACGCGCGCTCATAGTGGCATTCTTCGTATTTGCGGTACAGCCCCTGTTTTTCACGGATAAACAGCGTCAGCTGGTATTCGTTCAGCTTTTCTACTTCATCATAATAATTTTCCCAGACCAGGCTCCCCTCTTCCCGGTGCTCGCAATACGTCTGCTCCCCCATCCGCTCGCGGAACTGGTAATCCGTATTTAAATCAAATAAAAAGACGCCGCCTGGGTCTAGGTAATTATTCACGAGCCGAAACACCTGCAGCAAGTCGGATTCCTCTAACAGGTAATTCATGGAATCGCAAATACTGACAATGGCGCGCACCGTCCCGTACAGTTCAAATTCGCGCATATCCTGCTCCAGGTATAAGATTCCTTCCTGCGTGCGGCTTTTAGCAATACTGAGCATTTCCCCCGAGGCGTCAATGCCAATCATATCATAACCGCTGCCCGCCAGCAGGCGGGTCATCCTCCCAGTGCCGCACCCAAGCTCGCAGACCAGCCCATTTGCAACCCCTTCGTTTCGCAATGTTTCCACCAAATAGCTGTTCCACGCCTCATATGGCACATCTTCCATAAACAGGTCGTAAACGCTGGCAAAATCTGAATATATTTCCATATCCTCCTGCCCTTTTCTTCAAATAAAGGCCTGATAACATCTAGCTTATGGCTACTACATACATGTTACCATGCCAAAAATTCCCTTTCCTAATACAAACATAAGAAATACCTAGCAACGTCCAAACTGGCGTCAAAACAGCCCTTCCAAAAAACGGACGATCGCATCTAAAATCCCTTTAAAAAAGTTTGCAATTCCCGCCATAATGCCGCTGTTTTTCGTCATTTCAGCAATTGATTCATAAATAGAGCCAGCCTGCTGCACCAGGCTGTCCACATCCAAATCCAAAGAGCTGACTTTTTCCATCAAAGATGCAATCTGCGTCTTTTGCGAATCATTTAATGAAATTTCAAATAATTTGCACGCCTCTTCGATCGTATGGCGGATGCTTTCTATGTCTTTTTGGCCTTTTTCCAACACCTGCTGCTTGACATAAGCCATAAATTCCTCGGACTGCCCATCCTCGCCAAGGCTGTCGACCAGCTCGCCGGTTACGACAATTTCATTCATCGCTGCGTCCAGGCTGTCGGCGTCCAGCTTCGTATCTTCCATATCCGCATATGCCTTCATCGCCCCAATCAATGCCGCCGTGCCGGATAATGGGAACGGCCCCGCGACAATGACGTCCGCGTCTTCCAGCCCGGCCGTCGCCAGGGCGTTTTTATACATCCCGATCGTACAATACGATATATTCTTTGTCGAGATATGTATCCCGGCGCCCTTTTCCCGTTTTACAATAACGACCGAAGACAACGCCCGCGAACCAATAGTCGAAGCGTCTAAATAGCCGTCCAGATACTGGTGCTCTTCCTCGTTCGTTACCGTCACGACATGGTACTTCTCCAGGTGCAGCGGGTCTACGCCCATTAACTGCAAGACCGTATTTTTCTGCTCCTTGTTCAGGTTTGCGCCAAGCGCCAGATACGGCTTATCATCTTCAGTGATAGTAACATTGTCGTCTGCCTCCGTATCCGTAATAATCTCTGACGTCACCCCCTGGCCGCCTGTCTCCCCGCCGCCATCCTGTATCAGTTCTGATTCCACAGATTTATGCGCGCCGTCGTCCTCAACCGGCGTATCGCCGTCCTCCGCCGCAGTATCGTTGCCTGCCAGCCCGCCGTCCTCCGCCGCAGTATCGTTGCCTGCCGGCGTGCGTCCGGCGCTTGACGCATCGTTATCAGACGGCATACCGCCATCCCCCGCCGCATCACTACTG
>CASUON010000241.1 GCA_949457475.1 uncultured Lachnospiraceae bacterium | reverse complement strand
GATACGGCGGCAGTAGATTTTTTGGAATCGTTGCATGTCGAGGCCTATAAAATAGCAAGCTATGAGCTTGTGGACATCCCCCTGATTGCATATACCGCGTCCAAAGGGAAACCCGTCATTATTTCCGTTGGCATGGGAACTGTGGCTGAGATACAAGATGCGTTAGACGCCTGCTACCGGATGGGAAACAGGCAGGTAGTGCTCTTAAAATGCTGTAGCGAGTACCCGGCTCCATGGGCGGATATGCGCCTTGGAAATATCCCGGATATGAAAAAGCGGTTCCAGGTGCCAATCGGGCTTTCCGACCATAGCGCCGGGAGCCTTGGCGCCGTTGTAGGCGTTGCTTTGGGGGCGTGCGTGGTAGAAAAGCACGTCCGGCTGGAAGGGGTAGAAAGCGCCGACAGCGGGTTTAGCATGACCATGGATGCGTTTGCCCAGATGGTAAAAGACGTCCGAAATGCCAAATTGGCCGTGGAAGGGCCGGATTATACGCTTACGGAAGGGGAAAAGGCGTCTACTGTATTTCGCAGGAGCATTTTTGTCGTGAAAGATATAAAAGCCGGGGAACGGTTCTCGGACGACAACATCCGGGTAATCAGGCCCGGCTATGGCCTACCGCCCAAAGAGCTGCCGGCGGTTCTCGGAAGGGCTGCAAAACGCGATATCAGGCGGGGGGAGCCGCTGGATTGGGGGCTAATACAGTAGAAGGAGAATCCGTTTATGCAATTATCAGAGAAGCACATAAAGGAACGCATGTATGAGACGGTTGTAAAAATCCGTGCGTTTGAAGATCATATTCTGGATATGTTCGGGAATAACCTATTATCCGGCACGACACATACATACATCGGGCAAGAGGCGACAGCGGCTGCTATCATGCAGTATATCAAAGATAAAGATACGGTCTTTTCAAACCACAGATGCCACGGGCATTTTCTGGCTTACGGCGGCCCTGAAGAGGCGCTGCTGGCGGAACTGATGTCGAAGGAGGCTGGGGTATGCCAAGGCCGCGGCGGCAGCCAGCATCTGCATTATAAAAATTTTTATTCAAACGGCATACAGGGCGGGATCGTACCAAACGCGCTGGGCGTAGCGTTTGCTGACAAACTGGACAAAAATGGTGCAAAAACAGTTGTATTCCTTGGCGACGGCACACTCGGGCAAGGCGTGGTGTACGAATCTTGGAACCTTGCCGCAATCTTGGCAGCGCCGGTTGTTTTTGTAATCGAAGATAACCAGTACGCGATGACTACGCGCAGGAAGGACGCGGTTTATGGGGATATCCAAAGTCGGATACAAGGGTTTGGAATCCGGGCGTTCGATATTGAAAGTACCGATACAGATGAGCTGTATGATTTTTTTGGCGAAGTCTTCCGGTATACGGATTCTAAAAAGAAACCGTCCGCCGCAGTCGTACATAATTACAGGCTGGGTGCGCACAGCAAGGGGGACGATACCAGAGACCCGGAGGAAATCGGGCGTTACCAGAAAAATGACCCGTATCTTATCGTGCAGCACAAGATCGGGGAAAGGGCCGAAATATTATATAAAACCTACAGGCAACGCCTCCAGGAAACGGTAGATCGACTGTCAAAGGAGCGCATCCTTACGATTCAAAAGCCGGGGGCAGATTGGAAAGAAGAGACAACGGAAAACAGCGCAGGCGGGCCAGAGGAAAGACTAGAGGAGAAGGCAGCGAATAACAGCGCAGGCGGGCTGGATCAAAGTCTAGGGGAAAAGCGGAAAAAAAGCGCTGGCAAGATTGCGGATGGGCGTCTTGGGACATGCCTGTATCACGGGAAGGAACGGTGCGTGGAACGGATCCGGGACGCATTTGCAAAAAACCTGGAAAGAGACCGTAATATCCTGCTGTATGGCGAAGATATCCGGGACCCTTACGGAGGCGCTTTTAAAGCGACCAGGGGGTTGTCTGAAGAATTCGACGGAAATATCTTAAATATGCCGATTAGCGAGGCGTGTATGGTCGGCATGGGCGTAGGGCTGGCGTTAAATGGGAAAATCCCTGTGATTGAAATGATGTTTGGCGATTTTGTTACGCTTGGCTTTGACCAGATTCTAAACCATGCGGTGAAATACAGCTGGGTCTATGGCCAGGATGTAGCCGTCCCGATGGTGCTGCGTCTGCCTATGGGGGCAAAAAGGGGGTACGGCCCTACGCACAGCCAGTCGCTGGAAAAATTCTTGATCGGCGTACCCGGCCTGGATGTCATCGCATTATCCCCATTCCATGACCCAAAAGCGGTTTATGACAGGCTGTTTTTGCATCTTTTACGTCCTACCGCAGTGATTGAAAATAAAAAGATGTACGCAGAAAGGGTCAAGGCGGTAGAAGGCTGCCATTATGGCGATTATACGGTAATGGAATACAGCAGCAGCCTGTATTCCACACTGCACATTTCCCTGGATGCAGACGAGGCGCCGGATATATATATCTTAACGTACGGCGGCATGGTGGACGATTGTATGGACGCCTCGATGGAGCTTATGCTCACGGATGAAATCCAGGCGGATGTTATCGTGATAAGCGCCCTGTCCCCGCTACCGGTAAAAGACCTAAAGGAAATCATAAGACGCCATACCCCGGTTATGATTGTAGAAGAGGGGACAAAAACAGCGGGGATTGGCGCGGAGCTTGCGGCGCAATGCATGGAAAACGGGATTGCGGACCAAATCAGCCGTGTAGCGGCTTATGATATGCCAATCCCAAACGGCATCCAGCTAGAACGCCAAGTGATTCCAAACAAGGAATGGGTGGTCAGCGAAGGGAGGCGTATTTGTGGATAATTTGGAAATAAAAATGCCGCGGCTGGGCGTGAATGACGACTATGTTGTCCTAAAACAATGGGTAGTCAAAGATGGGGACTATGTTGAAAAAGGGCAGGTGGTTGCTTCTGTTGAGACTACAAAGAAAAGTGCTGAAATTCAGGCAGAGAAGTCAGGAATTATTCATTTTGTGGCAAAGGAAGATGAGGAAATACGCGTTGGAGATATAGTTGCGGTTATAGGAGAGGGAGAAAAACTATCTGTCGAACATCAGGAAAATAAACCAACGATTCGTATGACACAAAAAGCTAAAAAACTATTGCAGGAATATCAAATTGATATCCGTCTGTTGCCTACGGATCGGCTGATAAAAGAAAAAGATATCGCTTTGTTAGTTAAAAAGCCTTATATGTTGAGAGAAACGAAAAATAACGATGTCCTTTTATACGGTGCGGCGGGATTTGCTAAGATAGCGATAGATATCCTTAGGGTTTCGCGCCAGTATTTTGTATATGGTATTGCAGATATTCAATATCCTGATTTGAAAGAAGTAATGGGCGTCCCTGTAATTAGTGGAGACGAGGGTCTTGCGCAATTATACGCTGAAGGATATCGAAAGATTTTAAACTGTGTAGATTTTGGAACTGTTACACGGCGCGATATCTTCGAAAAACTTATCCGTTTTGGATTTGAATTTCCGAATGTAATTCATCCCAGTGCAATTTTAGAACCATCTGTTACAATAGGAGAGGGCAACCTTATATGCGCGGGGGCAATTATCGGATCGGAAGTACGTATTGGCAGTGACTGTGTGATCAATGCGGGCGCTATTTTATCCCATGAGTGTATTATCAGCGACCATTGTCATATTGCGGGAGGCGCTGTGTTAGCCGGGCTTATAACAGTTGGTGAAAATACGCTTATTGGGCAAAACTGTACGATCTATTCCAGGGTAAAAATTGGCAGTAATGTTGTAATCCAAAACGGATGCAATATTTTTAAAGATGTGCCTGACCATACCGTTGTCAAGGCCCATTAAAAACTTTATTTACGGTGAAGGGAACCACCAATGCACAAAATTGTGATAGCTACGATAAAATCATGGAACATAAAAAATGCTGAAAAGAGCAGGCGCGATCATGAAGACTGGGACGTTGCCATTCTTACAGATAAAAGCGAACTGACGGAAGCAAAATTGCGGGAATACGGCCCGGAGTATGTGTTTTTCCCACACTGGTCATGGAAGATTCCCAAAACGATCTATGCAAATTTTAACTGCGTAGTGTTCCATATGACCGACCTTCCGTTTGGGCGCGGGGGGTCGCCCCTGCAAAATTTGCTGGCGCGCGGGATTTATAAGACGATGGTGTCGGCAATTAAAGTAGAAGAAGACGTAGACAGCGGGCCCGTATATTGGAAAGAGCCGGTTGATATCAGTGAAGGAAGCGCGCGGGAGATTTTTACGCGCGTATCAGAGATTATCTTTTCTTCCATGATCCCTAAAATCTTAAATGAAAACCCAATTCCCCAAAAACAGGAAGGCACGCCGGTTGTATTTCAGCGGCGGCGGGCGGCTGATAGCGAAATTCCGCGGGGGCTGTCGCAGCGCCAGATTTACGATCATATCCGTATGCTCGACGCGGAAGGGTATCCGGCGGCTTATATCAATGACGGCGGCAGGCGGATTTTTTTTTCGAACGCCCGTTATAAAGACGGCGTTGTGGCCGCGGACGCAACGTTTGGGAAAGGCGTGGACGTATGAATCATAGATTCGTTTATAAAAATATCGTTGGGAATGCGGACGCAACGTTTGGGAAAGGCGTGGACGTATGAAAAATATATTGGTAGTTGCGGCGCATCCGGATGACGAGCTGCTTGGGGCCGGCGCTACAGTCCGAAGGCTGGCGGATGAGGGGGCTGTTGTCCATGCGGTAATTATGGCGGAAGGGCTGACGTCCAGGGCGGATACAAGGGCGCAAGCGGATTTATCCGCCCTAGATATTCTGTGGGCGGACGCAAAGAAGGCAGCCCAAATAGTAGGGTATGCCAACATAGAATTTTGCGGATTCGCGGATAACCGTATGGACGGCGTTGACCTGTTAGATATTATAAAGGCGGTGTCTGGTTATGTACGAAAATATTCCCCGGATACAATCTTTACGCACCACCATGGAGACTTAAATATCGACCATAGAAAGACGTGTGAAGCTGTTTTGACAGCCTGCCGCCCGGTTGGAGGGTGCCCGGTGGAACGGATTTACGCGTTTGAAACCCCAAGCAGCACGGAATGGAACTATCATAATATGCAGCCTTTTCAACCGAATGTGTATGTTGACGTGTCGGGTACGATGGAAGCAAAAATAAAAGGCATGGAATGTTACCGGAGCGAAAGCATGGCGTATCCGCACCCAAGAAGCCCCGAGGCATTGCGCGCCCTGGCGATGTACCGGGGCAGTCATTCGAGGTTTTATATGGCAGA
>CASUON010000240.1 GCA_949457475.1 uncultured Lachnospiraceae bacterium | reverse complement strand
TGCTTTTCATCCTGCTTCATATGGCCATCAATGTCATCGTCCAGATGCCGGATATTTTGGGATAAATTCTCCGCGAAATGGGGAGTGCAGATGGCGGGAATGATTTTTCAAACACGCTCTAGGACTTCTTGCATCCCGGAGCGGAACATCCGGATGGGCCTGCTGCCTGGTTCCGGCGTCCGGAATGAAATCAGGATTTACATTGCCTCACATGGCTGTTATGTTATAATGTAGATGTTCAAAAGAAGCCTTTCTAAATCCTCCGTATGAATGAAAGCAGGTGACTAAATACCAGATGGCCTTGAGATTACCCAAAAAGCAATCGGTGATTTTATAAAGATACAAAGACGTATGAAACTCGCGAAAGAAGAAAACGCCCAAAAACGTATGCTGATCTGCAAGAAGATTATATATCTTTAAAAGCTTTTTTTACAGTAGTAGCAGGGGGTAAACTTGACAGAAATCGACGACTTGAAAAAATAGCCTGCCTGCCGGTGCCCTAGAGCGTGTTTGAAAAATGATTTCCGTAAGATGTGTTTCACATTTTGTACCCTAAGGGGCATGCTATGGAGAATCTATCCCAAATTTAGAAGGCATGCCCTCGCTACGCTGGGGCAGACCTAGCGGGCTATGTTGACTAAATTGGGGATAGATTTTCCGCAAAATGGGGAGTGCAGATGGCGGGAATGATTTTTCAAACACGCTCTAGCACTCCTGTTTATAATTTTTCAAAATATGCTTATACATCGTCCGTACCGCAGGCGCCATAAACCCCGGGTTTAGCGCCGCGATCCCGATGATCCGGTATGCCTGCGGAGATACTGGGTAGCTGTCCACTTCGTATGGGATGTCGCGCATGACAAGCTCTGGCATCAGGCAGATTCCAAACCCTTTTTCTACCAGCGCAACGGTAGATAAGTCATCGACGACATGATAATTAGACTGGATGCGCAGGGAGTTTTCTTTTAGGAAATTTTGGATATCCGCGTCCGTGCCCTCGCGCTGCGTTACAAACTGGTGCGCCCGCATTTCCTCAATATCGATATAAGGCGGCGCGTCCCCTTTGCGCGCGCCTTTCGGGAGTACGCACAGCAGCGGGTCTTTGTACAGCGGCTCAATCGGAATATCTTTTGCGCTGGATACTGATAAGAAGCCAAGGTCTGCCACGCCGTTTTTGATCCAGTAATATACTTCGTCATATGTCCCCTGGAATACCTCAATCGCGATATCCTGATACTGCTTTTGGAAAGAGCGCATAATATCCGGCAGCCAGTTTGTGCAGACGCTGGAAAATACGCCGATCTTAATTTTCCCCTGCTTGAGCCCATTTAATTCCGCGATAACCTGCTGTAAGCTTTCGTCGCTGTTTAATACCGCATTGACATACGGGAGCAGCTGCTCCCCGTAATTGGTCAGCGTAATGCCGGATTTGCTGCGCGTAAGCACGGTAAAACCCAGCTCATTTTCAAATGAGGTAACGGCATGGCTGATTGCGGAAGGCGTCAACCCAAGAATATCGGCAGCTTTATGAAAACTGCCGATATTTGCTACCGTCTGAAATACCTGATAAGTTAATAATGTCATACTATCCTCCACAAAAAAGAGGGTTGCACACGCTAGCGTGCGCACCGGTACAACAGCTCTTCCCACCGCCGGTCTACTTCTTCCTGGAACTGCGCAAGCAGCTGCTCGTTGCCTGGCCGGAATAGATGCCGGAACCTTCCTTGCGGCTTTAAAAAGTCCTCAATTGGGAGCTTTTTCTTCGGCTCGTAAGACAGCGTCCATTTGCCATGGTCTACTTCGAACAACGGCCAGTAGCAGGTCTCTACCGCCAGTTTGCAGAGCTTCATAATTTCCGGCGTCTCGTACCGCCACCCCCTTGGGCACGGCGTCATAATATTTAAAAAGCATGCCCCTTTTGTATAAATCGCTTTTTCCGCCTTCTCATGCAGGTCTTTAAAATCCGTAGTAAACGTTGTCTGCGCCACATAAGGCACATCGTGGGCTGCAATAATCGCCGCCAGGTCTTTGCGGTTTTGCATCTTACCGTCTGACTGCGTGCCTACCGGCGTCGTCGTCGTATCCGCGTAACGCGGCGTTGCCGAGGAACGCTGGATGCCGGTGTTCATATAAGCGCCGTTGTCATAGCAGACATATACCATATCATGCCCGCGCTCCATGGCGCCGGAAAGCGACTGGAACCCGATGTCATACGTGCCGCCGTCCCCGCCAAATGTAATAAATTTATAGGTAACGTCCTCTGGAATCCTGCCCCGTTTTTTCAAAGCCCGGTACGCGGTTTCCACGCCGCTTAACGTAGCGCCCGCATTTTCAAACGCGTTATGGATATAGCTGTCTTCCCATGCTGTGTACGGGTACATGTATGAAGATACTTCCAGGCAGCCCGTAGCATTTCCAATGACCGCATGGTCCCCTTCATGCAGCGCGCGCAGTACCGCGCGCACGCCGATGGTCGCCCCGCATCCGGCGCACATCCGATGTCCCGGCGCAAGCCGTTCCGGCCTGCCCATTACTTCTTTTAAATTATAGTTACTCACCGCAGGCCTCCTGTTTCCGTAATCCAATGTACTGATATTGCGCCACTGGCTGATTGTTTTCCACTGCGTCTTCCAGTTCGTTAAAAATATGATATGCGTCCGTTACCGTAAAATCACGCCCGCCCAGGCCGTATATGTAATTTACCGCTTCGATCATGATTTTGTTGCGAAACAGCCCTGCCATGACTTCGCTCCCCAGCGGGCCGCCGTGGCCGTTGTAGCTTTCGCACCGGTCCATAATAGCCGCGGCTTTGCAGTTTTTCAACGCTGCCGCAAGCTCGTCCGCCGGAAATGGACGGAACACCCGCAGCTTGATAACGCCGACCTTTTTGCCGTCTGCGCGCAGGTCGTCGACGGCCTGTTTTGCCGTCCCGGCGGCGGAGCCGATCAGCAGCATAATATAATCCGCGTCCTGCGTCCGGTATTCTTCAAACAGCCCATACTTCCTGCCCGAAAGCTTTTCGAACCGCCCGGCGACTTCCAGGATCACGTCTTTTGCCTGCTCCAGGGCAATTTCCTGGTTCTTTTTTGCCTCCATCACATAATGCGTCGCGGAATAAGGGCCTACAGCAATCGGCTTGCCCGGGTTTAGTAAATATTCTTCCGGTTCATAGGTCCCGACAAATCCCTGCACGGCTTCATCCGTAAGCAGTTCTATATTTTCGACCGCATGGCTTGTAATAAACCCATCCTGGCAGATCATAATCGGCAGGTGCACGTCTTTATGCTCCGCGATCGGATACGCCTGGATAAAATTATCATAAGCCTCCTGGTTGTTTTCTGCATAAATCTGAATCCATCCGGTATCCCGCGCGCCCATACTGTCCGAATGGTCGCAATTGATATTGATTGGGCCGGACAGCGTACGGTTGACAAGCGCCAGCGCCAACGGCATCCGGTTAGACGCCGCCAGCAGCAATTCTTCCCACATCAGCGCCAGCCCAGCGGAAGACGTAGCCGTAAGGCTGCGCGCCCCGGCCGCCTCCGCCCCGATTGCCGCGCTCATCGACGAATGTTCGCTTTCTACTGGGATAAATTCGGTATCCATCTCGCCGTTTGCGATATAATTCGATACCATCTGCGGAATTTCCGTAGACGGGGTAATTGGAAATGCCGGCATAACGTCCGGGTTGATCTGCCGGATTGCATAAGACACGGCTTCGTTGCCGGACATACGCTCTTTGATCGCCATGTTACAGCCCCTCCTTCATCTCGATTGCCTGAAACGGGCATACGTTGGCGCAAATGCCGCACCCTTTGCAGTGGTCCAAATCAAATGCCGCCCGCCGCCCTTCTTTTACCGGAATGCACGAATCCGGGCAGACCGGTGCGCACAGCAGGCACTGCTTGCACAAGTCTTCATGAAAAACCGGCGTATTCGTCCGCCATTCCCCAGTGTGGAAATATTTGGAAGTCCCGCCGGCAAACATCATCAGGCCTTCGGTTAGCTCCTGGTAGCCCGAATGTTCATTAATGCTATGTATATCAGTCCTCATGGTTTCTTTCATCTCCCTATTACGCGCTTTTTTGCATATTCTGTTCCAGCGCCGCCTCCAGAATATCAAACGTCATACGCACCGCTTTCATATTGCCTTCAATCACTTCCGGCTTCTTTGCGAATTTATGTTCATACGACGCCCGCAGCTGGCGGATAAACGCATCCTTTTCCATCACCTTGCTTACGGCAGCGGCCGCTGCCAGCATCGGCGAATTTGGAAAATATTTTCCAAGCGCTTCTTCTGAAATCTTTCTTGCGTCTATAGTGTAGACGTTTCCACGGTAGCCGTTTAACAGCGGCAGGATTTCCTCCTTGGACTTCGACGTATTAATAATAACAGCGCCTTCTGGTTTTAACCCCGCAGTGACATCTACCGAATGGAGCAATGTCTCGTCCATTACGACAACCAGGCCAGGCTCATAGATATTCGAATGGACACGGATGCGTTCTTTGCTAATCCGGTTATACGCCGTAATCGGCGCGCCCATACGTTCCGGGCCGTATTCCGGAAACCCCTGCACATACTGCCCCGTCTGAAACGCGACGTCCGCCAGCAATAATGCCGCGGTCTTTGCCCCCTGGCCGCCTCTTCCATGCCATCTGATCTCTAATCCGCTGTTCATATTCACAACACTCCTTTTATATTCTTTCTTGTATTTTTCAGGTCTGTATTTACTATCACTATATTTGTTATAACTATATTTACCACCAGTTTACAAATTTTTGATATTCATTTTAACTTTTATTTCTGTATCCTATTTTCTCAACGTCCTTTATTATACTGAGAGAATATGCTGTTGTAAAGTGAATTTGTGAGAAGTTTTCATTTATAAGTTGAATATTTCTCATTTATAACACATCTTAATCGTACTTTTGAGATCGGAAGAATCTTCTTTTGCAATCAGGGAGTTAATCGCCCTGTGGTATCAGTCTGAATGTTATCGTTCATGTTCCTCCTTGGAGGCGTAAAAAAGACGCACGGTTTACAATCTATTGTTCCATGCGCCTTTTCGCTGTTATTTTGATATTAAATTGTTTCTCTGATTATGCCAGCTGCATAACCTCGGACTCAAGTTCTTTTATATCACTTTCAATTAGTTCTGGAAAAAATTTACTAATTTCATCAACTGTAATTTTTCCACTTTGCAACATAAGTAAAGCCTTTTCCTTTACAACATCATACCGCTCACTTCTGATAAACGACTTCATTATCTGTTCTTCATCA
>CASUON010000239.1 GCA_949457475.1 uncultured Lachnospiraceae bacterium | reverse complement strand
TCATTTTTAAGGGATATCCCCACTCCATGAAAATTAACATAATCGTTTTAGGAATATTTTGTATACAGGGATTTTGCTTGATGGAGAATATCTTGTATACAGGGATTTTGCTTGACGGAGAATGGATTTGGGCGTATATTTACATGTAGAAAAGCCGTTGTTTTTTGGGAAACAACGAGGTTTGTACAAGTAAAAAAGTAAATCTGGGAGAGGGAACGATGGAGTTTTTTAGAAAATTAAACCGCAAAATAAAGGGTGTTCTATGTGTGATGGTTTTATCTCTCACAGCCGTAGTTTCCGTGTTTGAAGATGCGGGTGTAGCAGTGGCAATCGCCGCAACAACGCAAAATGGGCAGGCAGGAACAGAGATGGAGCCAACGGGCCCGACAATGCCGACCGAACCGACCGCTCCGACAACGCCGGCTAGTCCGACAACGCCAACCGAACCAGCGAGTTTGACAAAGCCGTCAGAACCGTTAACACCGACCGGACCAACGGAGCCGGCTAGTTCGATCGTACCGACCGGATCAACGAACCCGACCGAGCCGACCAGCCCGATCACACCGACCGGGCCAACGGGTTCGACAAAGCCAACCGGGCCGACGAACCCGGCAACGCCGACCACCCCGACCAAACCAGAGGCTGCAAAGCCGCTATTTCGCGTATCGGTGCAATTACATAAAAATACAAAGTACGCGCTGATCCAGTGGGACCGTTTAAAGGATGCCTCTTCATACGAGATTTACCGCAGCGGCAAAAAAGGCGGCGCCTATCAAAAAATTGCGGAAAAAGGAGCCAAAGGATATAAATATACCGATAAAAGCGTTCAAGCAGGGGAGTATTATTACTACCGAGTGACAGCTGTTAGGAAAGGCGGTAAAAAGCGCAGTAGCAAAAAGCTGGCGTTTGCGTGCCCGATCCGTCCGGTATCCGAGGTAAAGCTGATCCGCTATTCGACGTCTTCGATTAAAGTGACATGGGGGCAAAACAAACAAGCGTTTTGCTACAAAGTATACTATGCGAAAAAAGGGTCAGGAAAATACCGGCTTGCAGGCATTACCCAAAATACGTGGTACCGTGTCGAGGGGCTTAAGAACGGGCAGGCTTATTCTTTTCGGATCAAAGCATGCAATGCAAAAAAAGCGTCCCGATTAGATAGCCCGTTATCTGAACCAGAGTCGATGACAGCTAGGAATTATGAACGGATGACCGTATTTGCCGGTGATTCCATTACGACCGGGCTTAGTAGTTATGGAATTGTAAACGAGATTGCTATCGGCGGGAAAAAAGACGTCGTTGCTTCAATTGGGCTCAATACGACAACGTTTCGCACAAGAAGGGAATTTGCGGGCCTTTCCGCCCTGGGAAAAGTCATTGCAGACCATCCGTACCGGGCGTATTTGATGATTGGAACGAATGAGATCGGCTATCGCGGCGTGGAAGACGTCATTGACGGTTACCGTGAGATTATCCAGCTGCTAAAAACAGACTGCCCGGATACCGACGTCGTTGTCTTGGCTGTTCCGCCAGTGACAGCCGCAAAGCAAAGCCAGAGCAAAGGGTTTGCGCAGATACCGGCATTAAACCGTAAGCTCCAAGCAATGGCGGCAGAGCTGGGGGCAAACTATTTTGACTATACACAGGTTTTAAAAGATACCAATGGCTGTCTGCAAGAACAGTATGCCGCGGCGGATGGAATTCATTGGACAGTCGCCGCTTACCGGCTGTTTGCGGCACAGATTGAAACGTATGATAAATCATTGGATTAAAAAATGTAAAGAGGAGGAAAACAATGAAAAATTCATTTCAAAAGGTAACGATGGCATGGAAACAGGCGGCAGTATGGCTTCGTATGGCAGCGCTTGCAGCTGGCATAGCGGTGCTTGCGGCTGGCATAACGCTGTATGCCCCGCCATCTACCGCACAGGCTGCTGATGTAACATGCAAAGAGCTGTGCCAGGCCGTATTGGGGGCAACAGGAAATGGGGACAAGCTGGAATACCAGTCGTCGAACGCACAGGATTTTGGCGGGTTTTCGATTTCTGACAGGGAAAAAGTATCTTCGATCATGTATGTATATGACGCAAAAGAAATATACAGTATTTGCGTGATTAAAACTTCGAAAAAATCCGAATCAAAACAGCTGCTGAAATCGCTAAAAGCATACAAAGCAAATAACAGCGGCAGCGATTATTTAAGTGATTACACACCGGACGAACAGAAAGTATTTCAGAATGCTATCTGCGGCAAAAAAGGAAAATTTGTATGGTACATTGCGATGTCTCCGACAAAATCGGTGAACAAAAAGGGGCAGGCCGCGATTAAAAAATCCATTTAATGGATTTGGTGGAATAGATGGAATAGATGGAATAAGATTTGGTAGCAACTAGTAGAGGATAGATATGGTTTTTAGCAGTTTATTATTTTTGTTCCGTTTTTTGCCTTTGACGCTGCTTGCTTATTATGCGGCGCCAAAGAAGCTGCGGAACTTTATCTTATTTGTTTCAAGCGTTATTTTCTATGCATGGGGAGAGCCGGTGTATGTGGTGCTCATTTTGTTTTCCACGCTGCTGGACTATACGACCGGGCGTATGGCCGGGTATTTTCGCGGGCGTGGGCAACATAGGTATGCAGCTTTGGCAGTGTTTGGTTCCGTTGTCGTGAACCTGGCACTGCTTGGTTTTTTTAAGTACGCTGATTTTTTCTTGCAGACATTGCACCGGGTGTTTGCGCTGGATGTCCCGGCGGTGGATCTGGCGCTGCCGATCGGCATTTCTTTTTATACTTTTCAGACAATGTCGTATACGATTGACGTCTACCGGGGCGATGCAAAAGTGCAGAAAAATCTGATTACATTTGGGGCTTATGTGTCGTTGTTCCCACAGCTGATTGCGGGGCCGATCGTACGGTATAAATCTGTGGCCGACCAGCTGGACGAGCGCCAGGAAACGGTGGAACTGTTCTACTATGGAATTGTGCGTTTTATGGCAGGGCTTGGTAAAAAAGTACTGCTTGCAAACCAGATTGGCATGGTATGGGAAGAAGTGGCTGCGATAGGGGCCGGGCAGCTTTCGACAGCGACCGCGTGGCTAGGCATCCTGGCTTTTACGCTACAGATTTATTTCGATTTTTCCGGCTATTCGGACATGGCGATTGGGCTTGGCGCAATGTTTGGGTTTTCATTTCCGGAAAACTTTGACTATCCATATGAATCGAAAAGCATCACTGAGTTTTGGCGCCGCTGGCATATTTCACTTGGCACCTGGTTTCGGGAATATGTCTATATACCGCTTGGGGGAAACCGAAAAGGGGTTTTGCGCCAAATGGCCAACATTGCGCTCGTTTGGCTGTTGACGGGGCTGTGGCACGGGGCTTACTGGAATTATGTGCTGTGGGGCGCTTATTACGGCATTTTGCTTGTTATCGAAAAAAACTGCTGGAATTGGATGCAACGCCTTCCATCTTGGATTCGGCATTTGTACACGATGTTTGCCGTAGTCTTTGGCTGGAGCTTGTTTTCCTGGCAGGACATGTCGGACAGCGCGGGGTATATGAAAGCCATGTGTTTCCATGGGCAGGCGGGGCTGATGGATCGGCAGACATTTTATCTGCTGTTGTCAAATGCCGGGCTTTTCTTGATTGCCGCTATCGGGGCGACTTCCTTTGCACGGCGCCTGCTTCTTGAAAAATGTCTGCCGCAGGGGGCGGCAAAGCGCGACGTAGCGGGAATGGCTTATGTAGTGGTTTTGTTCGTTGCCTGCTTGGCACTGCTGGTGAATTCATCTTATAATCCATTTTTATATTTTCGGTTTTAAATATATGGACATTTGCAAATAGAAAAAAGGATAAAAGATAAAAGGACATGAAAAACATTAAAATTGCGTGTATTGCCGTATTCTGTGTGTTGATCTATGGCTTTGCGGCGCTTTCTTTGCTCTTGCCGCAAAAACAGTATTCCGATATGGAAAACCGTGCCCTGGAGCAGAGGCCGGAGGTTTCGCTGGACGGGATTAAGGCAGGGGAATATCAAAAGCAGTATGAAAAGTACCTTTCCGACCAGATTTATTTTCGGGACGGATGGGTGAAATTGGCTTCAACAATGGAGCGTTTAGCGGGACGGCGCGAGATGAACGGCGTATATATTGGAAAAGACGGCTACCTGCTGGAAAAATACCAGGAATCTGAATTTGACCAAGGCCGGGTCGAAGAAAATATCCGTTTTTTATCCAGCTTTTTAAACAACATGTGCGATACTTATGGAAAGCAGCATGTGCTGTGTATGATGCTGCCGTCAAAAGCAAACGCCATGCCGGACAAGCTGCCGGCATACGCCCCGGTAAACGAAGAAGGGCGTGTTGTAGAAGACCTGCGTAAAAAGTTGGAGGAGCCGGAGCGCCTGCTGGATGTAAGTAAGACGATGCAAAGCCGTCAGGATGAATATATTTATTACCGTACAGACCATCATTGGACGACGCTGGGCGCTTACTATGCATATTGTGATTGGGCGGGCAAGATGGGATACCCTTGCCGCCCGCTGGAAGGCTACCAGAGGGAAACGGCATATACCGATTTCTACGGGACGACTTACAACAAAATACATATCGATGTACCGATGGACGAAGTAGAGCTGTTTCATGGCCCTGGGGAAAAAGGGGTGCGTGTGAGCATCCCAAAAGACGGCGTACGGTCGGATTCCTTTTACTTTCCAAAAGCGGCAGAAAAAGGATTTAACCGGTATCAGGTATTTCTTTCAAAAAATACGGATAAAATAAAAATACGCACGAAAGCCGGGAGCGGAAAACGCCTGCTTCTGATAAAAGATTCCTTTGCCAACTGTTTTGTGCCGTTTCTAGCGGAACACTATGATGAGATCACGTTGATCGACTGCCGGTACAGCAAAGAAAATATCCGTGCGTTTTTAAAAAAGCATGGGAAAATTACAGACGTGCTTGTTATGTACAATGTAGAAAAATTTATGCAGGATACGAACCTGAAGATTTTGGATAAAAAGTCGGATTCGGTTAAAAAATTTAATTTGGATGATTTTTGGAAATAATTCTTGCTATTTATAGCTGTTTATGCTAGAATGAAACAAGTTATGGGTTTGCACTACAGGCGGAAAACAGTTGTGCAAAATATGCTCAAAAATGGAGGTGTTAATTTTGGCAGCGCTTAAGATTGTATTAGAAGTTATATTTATTATTATATGTATCGCGTTAACAGTTATTATTTTGATGCAGGAGGGCAAGTCCGCAGGGCTTGGCGCGATTGCAGGGGATGCAGATAACT
>CASUON010000238.1 GCA_949457475.1 uncultured Lachnospiraceae bacterium | reverse complement strand
CCGGACTCCACATCCCCACCTACGGTATTAAGCAAAAGCATAACGCCGTCAATATTTTGCGCGTCTTCAATCTCCGCCAGCTTGGGCAATACATGCTCGTATTTTGTCGTCTTCGTATTGGATGAAAGGCATTCATGCCCTTCAATTTCCCCGATCACTGACAACAGATATATTTTGTGGTTCTGATAATTTTCATCCAGCGTAGCTTCCCCGTTGTTTCGGATATTTTCATTATCCGAAATCCTAGATTCCATTTCTTCTTTTTTCTTTTCCGGATCGCTCATAACATACCTCGCTTCTAATTTAATTTCTACGTTCTTCACTATAACGCTAGCTTCTACTTTCGCTATTATGTTAGCTTTTGTATCCGCTATTATTTTAACTTGTATTTTCGCTTATAACGTTTTCAGAAGTATGTGCGATTCTACAGGTTTTATACGACTTCACCGGGAAAATATCTTTAATCAAAGAAATACAAATAACAAAAAGCCTGCTTTTTACAGGCTTTTGTTATTTGTATTTCTTTGATTCGTATTTCTTTGATTCGTATTTCTTTGATTCGTATTTTTTTGTATTTCTTTTTTTGTATTTCTTTGCTTATACAGTTTCTAATTCCGTTGCCTGCCCGTTCAACCCCTGGTCGCTTGGGACTACTGCTGGTCGCCGATTAAATAATTGTACAGACCTTCATATTTGAATTTTGACGCGTTCCAGGAGAAGTCTTTCTGCATGCCGCGGTCGATCATGCGGTTCCAGTCTTTCTTCATGTCAAAGAATACCTTCTTCGCATAGTTAATTACATTTAACATCTCTTCCCCGTTGTAATTAGAGAAGGAGAAACCGTCGCCGGTATTTTCATATTCGTTAAACGGTATAACGGTATCTTTCAGCCCACCGGTTTCGCGGACAATCGGTGCTGTCCCGTACCGGAACGAGATCAGCTGTGTCAGGCCGCACGGCTCAAACCGCGACGGCATCAAAAACGCGTCCGCTGCCGCATACAGCTTATGAGCCAAGTCATCGGAATAGCAGATGTTAGCGGAAATGCGATCGCCGTATTTCCATGCGTAATGGCGGAACATATTTTCATATCCCGGGTCGCCGGTGCCGATTACAACTAACTGCGTATAGTCGTCTACAATGCGGTCAATTACATAGTTGATCAAATCCAGGCCCTTTTGGTCTGTCAAGCGGGAAATCAGGCCGATCATAAACTTCTTCTTGTCTACGGCAAGGTTTAAATCTTCCTGCAGCCTGGTCTTATTGATCGCTTTTTTCTTGCGCCAGTTGCTGATATCGTAATTCGAATAAATTTTTGGATCTGTCGCCGGATTATAAATATCATAATCAATGCCGTTTACAATGCCCTGCATATCCATATGCCTTGCGGACAGCAGGCCGTCCAGCCCTTCTCCATAGTAAGATGTCTGAATCTCCTGCGCGTAAGTATCGCTGACTGTCGTAATGTAGTCCGCATAAACAAGGCCGCCTTTGAGCATGCTGGCATCCTTGTTAAACTCCAGCTTGTCCGGCACGAACAGATTGTTCGTCATACCGCTTAACCCCTGGAATACCTTCTTGTCCCAAATACCCTGGAACTTCAGGTTATGGATTGTCATAATGGACTTGATGCCCCAGTAGAACATATCTCCCTGGAATTCATTTTTCAGATATACTGGGATCAGGCCTGCCTGCCAGTCGTGGCAGTGGATTAAATCCGGGCGGAAATCAATCGCCTTTAACATCGATAGCACCGCTTTGTCAAAGAAGATGAACTTTTCAATATCATAGCGGATATCCCCGTACGGCACCGCGCAGTTGAAATACTCTTGGTTGTCAATAAAATAAAAGGTAACGCCGTCCATCTCATACTTTAAAACGCCGACGTATTTTTCAGGAATCAATGGCCCGGTACCCATGTAGAAATGGGTAACGTATTCAAAATCATTCCTGTACTTTTCCGGGATGCAGGTGTAATTTGGAATTACAACGCGCACGTCCCAGTTTTCCTTGTCAAATTCTTTTGGTAATGCTCCACACACATCCGCTAAGCCGCCGGTTTTGATAAACGGCACGCATTCAGATGCAGCGAATAATATTTTTTTCATGAGGCTCCTCCCTGTTCTATTACATATCCCCCGTTATAGCATAGTATTTTGCACTATACGCCGCACAAGGCATTATGTTCGTTTTTTATCACGCGCCCCCGCGCGCTATGTTTCTTTTCAATATTACTTTTGGTTTCTTCCTATGTTATTTTATGTTTCTTTTTACGTTACTTTTTATGTTTCTTCTTACATTACTTTTTATGTTTCTTCTTAATATGAATTTTATGTTTCTTCTTAATATTGCTTCTATGATGAATATTGCTTTTATATGAATATTGCTTTTATATGAATATTGTTTCTATTGAATATCGCTTCTATTGTAATGCAATATTATTGTAATGTAATATTATTTCATGTAATAACATTTCGTGCAATAACATTTTATGCAATATTATTTTCATGCAATAGTGTTTTTTGAGACTATGTTTCAAATAATTATATTTTATGTGATTATGTTTTATACACATAAATATAGGATGCCCGCTACTCTTCCCAGTTGTGGTATACCGTCTGTACGTCGTCGTCTTCCTCGAGCAGGTCCAGTATTTTCTGGATATTGGCGATATCGGCGTCTTCTTGCAGTGACACATAGTTTTGCGGCAGCATTGTCACTTCCGCCTGCGTCATAGCCACGCCCTGCTGCTCCAGTGCGTCGCGGACAGCCGGAAAATCCGCGGGTGCGGTTGTAATCTCAAAACTGTCTTCTTCTTCCGTAAAATCTTCCGCGCCTGCGTCCAAAGCTACCATCATCAAATCGTCTGCGTCCATCTCGCATTCTTCTTTATCGATGATAATCTGCCCTTTTTCATCGAACATATAAGAAACGCACCCCTGCGTCCCGATGCTGCCCTGCCCTTTGGAAAAACAGTTGCGGACATTTGCAGCCGTCCGGTTTTTATTATCTGTTAAAGCATCCACAATGATCGCTGTCCCGCCAGGCCCGTAGCCTTCATATGTAACAGCTTCGTAATTGACGTTGCCACCGTCCCCGGCAGCTTTTTTGATCCCCCGGTCAATGGTGTCGTTTGGCATATTATTTGCCTTCGCTTTCGCGATTACATCTCTCAATTTACTGTTATTGGCTGGATCCGGGCCGCCTTCCTTTACAGCGATCGCAATCTCCCTGCCAATCATGGTAAACATTTTCCCTTTTGCAGCATCATTTTTTTCTTTCTTATGTTTGATATTTGCAAATTTGGAATGTCCTGACATAAATTTATCCTCTTTTCTGTTCGTTCGTCTAAAAATATTTTAGCACTTAATCCCGGGATTGACAAGCATTATCCTTGCTGATACGCACAATTTGCACCATCTTATCCGCCACGCTTGTCACATCAAAGTTCCAACCTGCGTAGGCAATCGAAAACGTCTCGCCGTCAGAAGGTATTTTATCTATTTGCGAAATCAAAAACCCGTTTAACGTATCATATTCTTCTTCCTGGAACGCAATATCCAATGCATCCCCGACATCATCCAGAGATGCCATCCCCTGCACGATATAACACTGGTCAGACAATTTCTCAATCAGGCGGTTTTCCTTATCATGTTCGTCAAAAATATTCCCGACGATTTCTTCTAGGATATCTTCCATCGCGACTAGGCCGGACGTCTGCCCGTATTCATCCACAACAATGACCATATGCGCCTTTTTGGCTTGCATCCGCTGGAACAAATCGCTGATCTTGCATGTCTGTGGGACAAATTCCCCTTCCGGAAAAAGCCCCTGGATATCTTTGACCGGCATCTGCATGACTTTTTCATCCCGGCTAAAAGCCATTACTTCCTTGATATGTAAGATGCCGATAATATTGTCGATATCGTCCAAAAATACTGGAAACCGCGAGTAAGGCTGCTTTAACACTTCGTCTAACACCTCGTGCAGCTTCCATGTCCCGTCTAGTGCGCAGATATGCTTGCGGTGGGTCATAATATCTTTTGCTTCTTTGTCCGTAAATTCAAAAATATTGTGGATCATCTCCGCTTCAGACGCTTGCAGCACGCCTTTTTCGTGCCCTTCGTTCACCATAGAAATGATTTCTTCTTCCGTCACGCCGTCAGAATTCCTGTGGACCAGCCGTTTTAAAAAATCACCAAACCAGTTATTTCTTTCTGCATTTAATTTGGGACTTGCGCCATCGTCCATAAATTTCTCTCCTTTATTGTATACATGTGTACTTTGATCCTGCTTTTAATAAAATATCATTTCTTTTGCATTACGTCAAGACAGTTCTATGTAAGCGCCAGTTGCAGGCTGATACATAATGCTTTCTCTATCTTTTTCATAATCTCGCCGTCTAGGTGGCACACCTTGTCTTTGAGCCGTTTTTTGTCGATTGTGCGAAGCTGTTCTAGCAAGATCACGGAATCTTTAACCAGCGCATACCGGCTGCTGGACAATTCCACATGCGTTGGAAGCTTCGCTTTGTTCATCTGGGAAGTTATCGCCGCGCAGATAACCGTCGGGCTGTGCAAATTGCCCACATCGTTTTGTATAATGAGCACCGGGCGCACGCCGCCTTGCTCCGAACCAACTACCGGCCTTAAATCCGCATAATAAATATCACCACGTCTTATTAACATCTTTTTTCACTCCACAAAATAGGTTATACAGTGAGTATTACCAGTTTTATCGAGTGTATGCATCTAGGCTGCAAGATTTTATTTTTCCGTTAACCACACGCCGCCTTTATCATAAATGCGCGGGACGCGTTTGGAAATCCCGCAGGCAAATTCATAATGGAACCTGCCGGACAACTCCCCAAGCTCTTCAAGCGTAATGCACGCGGGGCCGTCCGTACCGGCCAGCGTTACCGGATCTCCGATTTTGGCGTCCGCAATATCCGTAACGTCTACCATAAACTGGTCCATGCAAATCCTTCCGCGGATCGGCGCACGCTTGCCACGGATCAGTACATAGCCTTTGTTTGACAGGCTCCTTGGATAGCCGTCGCCATAGCCGACTGGAATTGTAGCGATCCGTTCCGGCTGTTTTGTCGTATATGTGCATCCGTAAGATATGCTCCTTCCGGCCGGCAGGCTTTTGATATAGGCAATCGTGCTTTTTAATTCCATAGCGGGACGCAGGCGGATGCGCCCTTTTTGCACTTCCTCGGAAGGCAGCATGCCGTACAGGATAATCCCGGCTCTCACCAGCCCCGTATCGGCTTGCGGCAAATCGATAATCCC
>CASUON010000237.1 GCA_949457475.1 uncultured Lachnospiraceae bacterium | reverse complement strand
CTTTTTCAAATGCCGCAACCTCTGGCCCTCCAATGTATCTGCCGCTACGCAAAACATGCAGCGCGGCCTGTTCATATTCATCGGCGTAGCTTTCATACTGTCGCTTCACGTCCATTAATTGAATTTCCACAAATACGCTCCCTGCCTCATAGCTTATCCAGTTGATATGCTGTATTTAAAATCTTTACTTCGTTGCTCCAATCGTACTTTTTTGCTTCCCGCAATTCGTTTTTTCTGCATGTTTCCCAGAAGCTTCTATCGTCCTTTAGCAAACGGATGGACGCGCGCACCTGACCGGCCGAAAGCGTGTCGCAAGTCAGCCCAAACCCATATTTTTGGATACGTTTGCCCATGCCGGTATATGCTTCAGTTAGGATGATGGGCGTGCCCGTTAGGATACATTCAAAAAACTTCACCACTTCTTCATATTCCCTGGTATACGAATACGGCCGGTAGCCTGCAAATACTACATCCGTATTGGCATATAAGCCAGTCAATTCGGTCACCCCATTAAACGGGCCGTGGACAAATACATTTTTATAATTGCGTGACAGCTTTTTTAACATTTTTAAATCCGGCCCCGCGCCATGTATATCCACCCTTACATCATCCATCCCCTTTACGGCTTCAAACAAGGTCGTAAATTCAGGAATCTGCGTACGCAGCGCCCCGTGGTAGCCAACACGAAAAACAGAAGATTTTGTTTTCGGCGCACACCTTACCAGGTTTGCATCCGGATAGTTTTTTAACGAAAGAAGTTTCTTTTGAATTTTCCGATACGGCTTTTGCAAATACAGGTCATTTTCATACAGCGCATATTCGCTTCGCATAATCATATGTATGGTCGCTTTTCGCATGGCCCATCTTGCAACAGGCCGAAAGAACCCCGGTTTTTTTCCGACGTCCTCATAATACTCATGCATATCAAAAATCATTTTTGAAGGGCCGCGTTTTAAAAAAGCCCATACCAGCGCGCCATCAAAATCGTTGCAGTGGAAGTAGTCAAACTGTTTCTTTTTACAGTACTTCCTGCAATCCCGGATATATCCAAAGAAAGCGCCAAGCTGTTGATACCCGGTTCCGGCTACCGAAGGCCTACGAAACCTTATTATTTTTATGCCATCCATAACTTCTGTTCTGGGATAGCCCGCCATGGGATTTCTATCCCAGCACAGTATCCGGACAGAACACCCCTGCTCCACCAAATACCTGGCCTCTTTATAGACGCGCACATCCGGGGCAAATGCATTAGTCAGCAACATACAAATTTTCTTTTTCAATGGGATACCTCCCTCTTTATTCCCTTTACGGCATTTGCGGCAAGCCTTTTGACCATTTCATCTACCACCGCTTTGCTTGCATTTCCCGCGTATGGCGCGTATTTTTCATGAAACCGTTTTACAGCCGCGCGCGCCTTGGCTTCATCCAGTCCTTGTATCCGCTTAATCAGGCTGTCCTCATTTTGGTCGATGGCACACGGCAATTCTTTATGGATATCCAGGTACAGCCCCCTTTTTGCCGCATACTCTTGTTCATCATACGCAAAGCAGAGCATTGGCTTATCTAAAATAGCAAAATCAATATATGCACTGGAATAATCTGAAATCAAAATATCGCTAACCGCATAAAGGTCGTTCACGAACGGATAATTCGAAACATTTTTGATAAATTGGCTATTTTGTATTCCAAGGGCGGCGTTTACCGCGTAGTGCGCCCGAAACAACAGTACAAAACGCTCCCCAAGCTCTTTTTCCCACTTTTCTATATCCATTGGCGGGGCTATGTATGTCTGGCGCTTCTCATTTACCAGGTATTCCCGATACGTCGGCATATACAAAAGCACCTGTTTTTTGGCATCGATACGCAGCCGTTTCTTTATGTTGGCGATATCGCTTTTTTTATATTTTAAAAGCCCATCGTTCCTTGGAAGGTCAGACATTAAAAAGCTTCTTTTATCCGCATGGAATACTTTCGCAAAAATACGTCTGTCAAACGTACTTTGCGCACACCGAATCGTCTCTGTATCGACCGGCCCATGTTTCCTATAATTTCCCAGTACGCCGGAATGCTGGTCTTCTCCGATTTTCTTTATTGGCGTTCCATGCCAGGTCTCCACTTTTATAGTGCCTTTGCGGTGAATCTCTATATTCCTGTTCATGCCGGAATTGCTAACCCATAGTCTGCTATATAGCAGCGCCATAAAAAACGGCCATGTATCGATCCGGATTTTACGCCCTTTTGGTATATCAAATCGGCCTGGTTCAACAAACGCCCATATAATATCCCAGTCGTCAAATTCATGCCTTCTTAACATTTCTTCATAGATAGCTTTTGGGCTGTCATCGAACTTTCTTCCTGCAAATGATGTAATCAATACCGTTTTTTCCCGTATTGGGACAAACAATCCTACAACCAGGAAAAAAACATGGGCTATTTTCCAAAAGATATTTAAAATGACAGGATGAACCCTAAGAAAATCTAATATTTTATTCCGCACAATTTACTACTCCTGTTTTATCACTTATTCCAGCGCCTAAACGCATTGCCAATAACGGCCGGGACACAGCTTTTTCTACTTTTGTTTTATCACTTGTTCCAGCGCCCCGTACGTTGCCGTCCGGTTAAACTTGTCGTGTGCACAACGCCTGGCGTTTTCCCCCATAGCTTTTCTTAACTGTGCATCAGCGAGCAACCGCTTTATGCCTTTCGCTAAATTTCTGCTATTGGCGCAGCTTATCCCCATATGGTATTCACGAATCAGGTTTATATATTCCCTTCCCTTTTGCGTATTTAACACAGGTTTTCCGCTCGCTGCATAGTCGGCATGTTTATTGATTATCGATGCCACCGAAGAGCCGACAATCGGATTTACCATCAAATCACACGCCGCCAATACCCCACACATTTTCTCGTATGGAAGATACCCTGTAAACGTGACCCTTAAGCCTTCTGCCTTTTGTATCAGATGATCTTTCCGTGGCCCGTCGCCCATAACAATCAACCGTACGTCCGGATTTTTTAAATGCCTTAATGCGTCAAACACAAGAGGCAGGTCATAGCTTGCACCAAGCGTGCCAGCGTAGCCAAGCCACATTTCATGCTCATATTTTATTAGCCCGCAATACCCCCCCCATATCAGAGCCAGGTAAAATCTGTTCCTTTAAAAGGCGGTACACGATTTCCCTGTCAAATTTTTCTTCCGCGCATTTTCTGGCGTTATTTCCCATCTTACGCCGCAGCTGCCGGTTGCCCGCCAGCTCTTTTATTTTCTCCGCCAGCTCTATGTAATCGCCGTTGCTGCAAGTAAACCCCATCGCATACCGTTCGATTAATTCCTGGTACTCTTTATTTTCCTGCGTGCTGACCACAGGCAAGCCCGACGCAGCATAATCAGCATGCTTATTTATAATGCTCTGCGCAGCCAGGTGCGCAATTGCATTTACGGTAATGTCGCAAGCGGCTAACAGGCCGCACATTTTATCATAGGGAATCCTTCCGGTAAAAGCCGCCCGTACCCCCTTCTTTTTGGCGTATGCCTCAAACGCACCCCTTTGGGGGCCGTCCCCCATAACGAGAAACCGTATTTTTTCATTTTTTAAATAGGCGATCGCGTCTATCACACAAGCCAGGTCATAGCTTGCGCCAAGCGTTCCGCAATATGCCAGCCAGATTTCGCCTGTTTCCTTTTTCAGTACAGGATTCTTAGCCGCATAATAGTCAAATATCTCCAGCTTCGTCCCCAAATAAACGGTGGTCGCCTTTTTGCACTTTTGGTTTACACGCAACGCCCGTTTGCCGTACGTGTCAGACACAGCACAAATCGCATCCGCCCGTTTATAAATACCATTAGCAAGAGCCGTAAACGGCAGAAATACGATCTGGCTAACAAGCGGTATATTGAAAACCATTTTAAACGCCTCCGGCCAGATATCCTGCACATCAACCACAAACCGGATATGTTTTTTCTCGCAATACCTGGCCGCAAGATTTGGCCCTGTTAAAGACGGCACGGCGCAATACACGACGTCCGGCTCTTTTCTGGACAGCAGGTATTTTTCTACATTCTTTCCCCACACACGATGGCTTTGAAATCTTTTCAGGCAAACATTTTGAGGATATCCCGGCTCATGCAGAAAGGTAATTTTAAACGGCCATTGTGCCGCCGGTTTATTTCTATGTTTTTTTGTTGCATGAAAAAAGTCGCTAGTAACTAACTCTACGTCGTTATCTTGCGACATCATATTTGCCAAGTATACAAAACGGCCATTATCTGATTTTGAAAAATCCATACAAAAATGCGATATGATTAATATGTCCATACAAACTTTTGCTACCTCTCAATTTCATTGTTCCATATCCAAAAGAGGATGCCAAAAATCAATTTTAAAATAAATTAAAAATAAATTTCATCCCTCCGCCGCCCGGTACTCCGGGAAAAACCCCGTCCCCACGGCAAGGTTCTCCCGCATACCAACCAGCCTCTGGTACGCCCCTTCGTCATAAACCTTTTTCCCAACGTAAAACGTACGCGCGCCGCCCTTGCAAAACGACTTCTTAAATTTCAGCAGGCTGTCCTCCCCCGCCCCGACGCCGCCGCCCAAATGCAGCGTCCGGCACCCGTTGGCGCAGCCCCACAGCGCCGCCTGATATAACAGCAGGTTCGTCGCCGCAAGCCCCCGGTACGCCCACCGCATGCCGGAGAGGTGGTAGCTCATCCGCCCGTTTGCGGCAAGCATAATGGCCGCAGCCGCCACTTCCCCGTCCGGGGCCAGCGCATAGAACACCTGCGCATGCTGCCATAAGTCATCCAAAAAATAACGGTAAAACCCGGGTGCAAAATAATAATACCCCTCCGCCCCATGCCTTTGCATCGTCTCTTCATAGACTTCACGAAACTTTTCATATACGTCCGGGCTGCGCCCGTTATAGACCGCGACGCCGTTTTTTACCGCCTTGCGGACGGTATTGCGGTTCTGGCTGGTCATGTTTTCCCAGACTGCCTGCGGGGAGCGCAAATCCACCGACACCGTGGCGCCAAGCGCGCAAATATCATAAAATCCGCGGCCGTAGCGCACGTTTTCCAGCACCGGGTGGAACCGGACAAACTCCGATACAATGCGGTTCTGCCTGCACCAATCGCCATATGCCGCAAACAACCGCCCCAGGGCCGTACCGCCTGCCGGCGTTTCCTGGCCGCGGGCGTCTTCCACCAGCCACCCGCCGTACCCGTACGGCGTAGACAGGTCGAAGTACTCCCCACGGCCTATCTTTCCCTGGAAATACACGTCCCCGCTGACGTCGCGCTTCATCACCACATGGATGCCGCGCAGCCCGCAACCCTCATAATCCTCGTAATAC
>CASUON010000236.1 GCA_949457475.1 uncultured Lachnospiraceae bacterium | reverse complement strand
CATGCACCAGGCTAATGCGCAGGGCGGACATTCCATGCACCAGGCTAATACGCAGGGCGGGTATTCCATGCACCAGACTAATGCGCAGGTCGGGCATTCTGATGGCATGCAGTTTCAAGACGCTGCCAGCGCATTTGGCACGGGCCTTGAATTGTGCGTCTGCACAGACGGCTGTGCGCAGGCCAAACAGCTGTATGGCGCTGATTATGCGGCGGTTACCGACCTGTATGACTGCACGGACCGGATTGCGGTTTATCACAACCCGAAAATTGAACAGTTCCACCGCCTGCATGACGGCAAACGGTGTTTTATCGTCGCTACCGGGCCGAGCTTAAGGATTGATGACTTGGAACTGTTAAAGGAAAAAGGCGAGCTTTGCATTAGTATGAACAATATTTTCCGCATATTTGACCGGACAACGTGGCGGCCAGATTATTACGTCATGGATGATTTTCGGACGCTAAATGCATGTAAATCCCTCGTAGATACCTGGCCGGGCAACGCTAAATTTGCGGGGGATACTTCCAAGGAGTTTTGGGAAACGCCGCATCGAGACGACGTATACCGCTATCACTCGCATTATGCATACTATCTTGACAAATTGCCCAAATTTTCTACTGATTTTGCAACCTGTAGCTATACGGGGGCAACCGTAACTTACACTTGCATACAATTAGCTGTATATATGGGATTTCGTGAAATTTACCTGCTAGGCGTTGACTTTTCCTATGGCGGGCAGCAGGATCACACCATTTATTCCCATTTTTATCAAGAAGAAAAATTACAATCTGTAGGCTTCGTCCGCCAGGTTTATTTAGCTTATCAAGCCGCAAAAAAATATGCAGATTCGCAAAATATTAAAATATATAACGCAACCCGCGGAGGCAGGCTGGAAGTATTTCACCGGATAGATTTAGACAATCTATACCACTAATATTCGATAAAAAGGAGAATTATCATTGAACATACTGATTATCATCCCTGTCAGGGGACAGTCTAAGACAATCCCCCGTAAAAATATACGGCTTATGAATGGAAAACCTTTGCTTGTGTACAGCATCCAAACAGCCCTGTCACTTCAAAAAGGTGAATTCAGCAAAATTTACAATACGGACGTCGTAGTCGATACGGAAGATGCGGAGATTGCGGAAATCGCCTCCTCCTATGGGGCAAAAGTCGTTATGCGCCCGCAGGAACTCGCGGGCGATGCTGTAACTTTAGATCCGGTTATCTACCATGCCCTGGTTTCGCGTGAAGAAGAAATGCGCAAAACATATGACATTGTAATTACAATGCAAGCTACGTCGCCGACATTGAAAAAAGAAACCTTCCAGGCTGCAGTCAACGAATTTATTTCCAGCGATGCTGACACAATGATCAGCGCGGTAAACGAACCCCACTTATCCTGGAAATACGAAGCCGGACAACTGGTTGCAGCATATACCGAAAGGCTTAATCGACAGCAGCTTCCCGCCCATTTAAAAGAAACCGGCGGTTTTTTACTGTCAAAGCGTCACTGTATTACTGAAAATAGCCGAATTGGCAAAAATATAACCGTATTTTTATTACCGGAAAAAGAAGCTGTCGATATTGATACCGCCTACGACTGGATGTTATGCGAATCCATTTTAAATTCCAAAAAGATCATCCTACGGGCCGACGGGGAAGAACAGCTTGGCATGGGGCATATTTACCGCTGCCTATCTATTGCGTATCATTTAACTGGACATGAGTTGTTATTTGTCACAAAACGCCAATGCGCATTGGGCGCCAAAAAGCTGCAGGAATCCTTTTTCCAAACAGCATTGATTGATAAAAATGAAGATATTTTTTCAATCATCGATCAATTCCAACCAGATATTGTAATTAATGACATTTTGGATACTACGCTTTCTTATATGCACACCATGCGAAAAAAAACAGCCCGGATTATCAATTTTGAAGACCGTGGAGAAGGCGCCGTCTACGCCGACTGTGTAATTAATGCGTTATACTCCAGACAGCAGCACCAAAATGTATACCAGGGATTCCAGTACTTTTTCATCCGGGATGAATTTTTAGAAGCCATTCCAAAAACATTTTCAGAAAAAGTAAACAATATCGTCGTATTATTTGGCGGAAGCGATCCTAGCAATTTAACCGGCAGGGCCTATCGCATTTTAAAACAGATTACAGAAACATACCAGGAATTAGAAGTCCATATTATTACCGGTTTTGGCTACCCATACGAGCTTATAAACGATCCAAAACACCGTATCTATATCCATAGAGACGTCAGACGTGTCAGTAGCTATCTTTCAAAAGCAGACCTTGCCCTCACCTCGCAGGGGCGTACAATATATGAATTAGCCTGTATGGGAGTTCCTTCTATTGTACTGGCACAAAACGAACGCGAACAAGAACATACGTTTGCAGCGATTTCTAATGGCTATATCAACCTAGGCCTCGGTAGGGCGCAGACAGATTCCTGCATCCAGGCGACTATCGAATGGATGATACAGGCGGCAAACGTACGTAGGCAGATGCATGATTTATTATTAAAAAAGGATTTTAAACAAGGACAAAAACAGGTAATACGACTGATACTAGGAGAATAAACCAGGAGAAGCAAACGAAAATGGATACTATGTTCGATAAATTAGAAAAACAAAATTATTATCTGATTGCAGAAATCGGCGTAAATTATTATGACATTGCCAAAAAAGAGAACCTTTCTCTGCTAGACGCAGCAAAACGGATGTGTCTAGAGGCCCTGCGGGCTGGCGCAGACGCAGTAAAATTCCAAACATATAAGGCAGATAAAATTGCATCCGTTTTTTCCCCTTCCTATTGGGACACAAACGAAGAGCCAACCCGATCTCAATATGAACTATTTCAAAAATATGATTCTTTTGGTGAAAAGGAATATCATGAACTTGCCTCCTACTGCGAAGCAGCCGGCATTTTGTTCCTGTCCACACCATTTGATTTTGAGTGTGCCGACTATTTAGACCCTTTTATGGACTATTACAAAATTTCCTCTTCCGATATTACAAACCTGCCATTTATTCGCCATATCAACGCAAAGAAAAAACCGATCCTACTATCGACCGGCGCGTCTACGGAACAGGAATTAGATATTGCTGTAAATGAAATCCTGCAAAGCGGAAACCGCCTCATCCTTATGCATTGCGTATTAGAATATCCAACGCCTGAGGGACATGCAAACCTAGGACGTATTACTGCTTTAAAAAATAAATACCCAGATATTGAAATCGGCTATTCCGACCATACAAAACCACTGCACTGCTACGACGTCCTAAAAGCCGCCTACTTATTAGGCGCAAGGGTTATTGAAAAACATTTTACACTTGACAAAACTTTACCGGGCAATGACCATTATCACGCAATGGATCCACATGACCTCGCGCAAATTAAATCTTGTTTGGAATATTTAAAAACAGTCGTAGGCGCAGGCGGATTATCTTTTCAAGAAAGCGAAAGGCCCGCAAGAAAAAACGCACGCAGGTCGATCGTATTAACCCACAGCCTGGCGGCGAACACAGTAATTACGGAAAAAGACATTACTTATAAAAGGCCCGGGAGCGGCATTTCTCCAAGCGAATACGAACAAATTATTGGAAAACGCGTAAAACAGGAAATGCCTGCAGATTCCGTACTGCAATGGAGTGACTTGATATAAATCCATCCGATGGAACTTCAATACAATACTTCAATACAATACTTGGATGCAAAACCTTAACGCAAAATTTCAATGCAAAAGGAGAATGCCTATGTTTCCATTATTTAATATCAATGAAATAAATGATAGAAAAATTATATGCTTTGGGGCTGGAACAGACGCAGATACGTTTATCAATAATTGGGATATTAGCTTTATGAGATACCAGCTCCTTGCCTTTACCGATTTAAACCCTGCATTTTACGGCAAAAAACGATTTGGCCCCAAAGGCAGCTACTATGAGGGAGGCATTCCCATCCTCAGTTTTTCTGATGTTGTACAAAAAGTACGACAAGAACCTGATATTTTGATTGTAATTACTTCTAACCAGGTACAAGAAATTACTGAAAAAATCCGCTCTGAAAATATTACAAACGATATAATTGAGCAAAAAGAATTCTATTCATTAGCCAACCGGGAGCTGACGCAAAAAGCGCTAATTCCTATGGGCGAGCGATTACATGCAGATTTCGCAGGGGTATATCAAAGAAGGATGTGGGGGAGAGAACGTGGCGATTATATTGCGTTCCGTTTTATCCGGTTCCTATTGGATTACCAATACCATAATAAAGAGTTCGTTTATCTGCTTTCCCCTCCCAAAACCGGAAATCACACCGTTTACGAGGCTATGAATAAATGCGGGATCAATAATGCGAATACGCACAGTTTATGTTTTGGGCAGCTTTTTGAAGATGAAAATTTTTTCCGTCTGTTTAAAAATAATATCCCTAAAATAATTGTAGGCGTTAGAGAGCCTATCGCGCAACATATATCGTTATTGTTTTCACACTTGCCGATTGCGCTTCTTCCTGTTAAAAAAGATGCGGAATATATAGATGGAGAACAATTGTTTTACGATCTTTTTATCCGCCACTGCAATAGCGACCAATACCTGGAATACGCCACGATCAACAAATACTCGAAAAAGCAGGGGTTTTCCAAAGGCTATGAAACATTTCTTACGGAAGAATTTTTTGACGGCCATATCAAAGAAGGCATGGGGATCGACTTCTATGCCTGGGAATTTGACAAAGAAAAAGGATATTCCATTTACGAACGGACACTGGAAAACGGATTGAAACAAAAAATATTATTGTACAAAGTAGAAAAACTAAATGAACTTGAATATGCTTTTCAAGACTTTCTTGAAAATAAAGACTTTCATTTAGAAACAAGCTTTACTGGAGATACACAATTCTATCAAACACGCTATCGAGAATTTAAGAAAACAATTCGCCTTCCGAAATCCTACATTGATGCAATGTATCATAGTAGATTCGTAAACCATTGCTACACAAAGGAAGAAATCGAAAAATTCCGAGACTTCTGGAGCAATAATGGTTTTTCTAAATAGCATTAAAATAGCATTGCCACCCTACGACTCGGCCAAAGTACAAGGGTTGCTTTTGCTATGTACATATCGAAGAACGGTATTATCTACGCAGTATCAAGTTAATTTTTCGATTGCCTTCAAGGCCTGCCGCCACTTTTTGCGGCTGCATTGCGCAAAAAAAGTGCCTGATGTGGAAGGCCTGACCAGAAGACATACGTTTCCTGTCAGGCCTTCCAGGAACTTTGCCCGCCGACAAAGATTCCAAGTGCCTGTCAGCTTTACATACCGATTTTAACTGACAGAACCATTGTACCACAGGGCAG
>CASUON010000235.1 GCA_949457475.1 uncultured Lachnospiraceae bacterium | reverse complement strand
TCCGTTATGGTTTGCCTATCCTGTTGTTATGGCTTTTTGTCCTTTGGCTTCCAGTGCTTGCAAAAACATTCCTAAAATGGAATATCTGGGATTGCATTGCCTTGTTACTATTCTTGGTAATCATAGGAAACTATGCCACAAAACTAATCACAGGAGATTATATGTGGAAAGACGCGCTCCATATGCAAGGATTTATAAGTAATGCCCTTGGAGAAATAATTGGGATCATAGTATTCGTAATTATTGGGAGGATTGAAAAATGGAGAAAATAATCCATATGGGGCTATTGGGGACAAACGGGGCGGGCAAATAAAGCTCTGGCATCTACTGCTGCCCCATCAGCCACCGGGCAGCAGAATACCAAATAAGTAACAAAATGTTATAGTATAGCCGTAAAAGCCGCCCTCCCCGCCCGCTTTTTATTCCGCTGCCTGCTTCACGCAATTTACCGCATTCAAACTGCGCGGATATCCAATATACGGCAGGCACTGGGATATCACCCGGATTAAGAAATCCTTATCATTACCAAGATTCATGTTTCCTTTCGCGTGCGCGGTCAGCTGGGGCTCGCACCCTCCCTGCGCTGCCAGAAAGCAAAATGTAATCAATTCCCGTTGTTTCAAATCCAGGCCGCCCCTTGTATAATAATCCCCAAAACAGTTTGCGGCAAGCCACCGGTTGATATGACCTTGTTTCCATGCTTCTTTCATATGTTCTCCAAAAATATCCGCCTGTGCCTGCGCACCTTTTTCCAGCCGGTCTTCCATCGTTGTTGCTGCCTGCGCCGGAAGGGGCAGCTTAACGCCGCGGGCTGTTAAAACCTCATTTGTAACGGACAAAAAAGGCATAACCCTGCCAATGCCAAGATAATCTACAGCCTGGTAAACAACCTCTTTTACCATAACAGGCGTAAGCCCTCCATCCAGCGCTTTACCAAGCATTTCCCTGTAGACTTCTATGCCCTGGCATCCAAGAAGCGCGGCAAGAATTGCCATATAGCGCGTCTCATCCGCCAGCTCCTGCCCCGGCTCCTTTACCACTTCCTCAAACGTAAAATGCATCATCCGTTCCATAAATTCCGGGTCTGTTGCATACAAATCCATTTCTATCCCTCCGTTCAGATTTATAATCTAGATTTTTAAACTTGTTTCTTCGCCCATTTTTCCACACTCTTAGAAGAAGCGTCCGTCAAATCTTTTCCTTTCATTACTTTCGCGCCTTCTGCCGCTGCTTTAATGCCCTCCCTGCTGCCGGAAATCCCGCTTCCGCCGCTAGTACAAAATGGAACAATCTTCTTTCCTTCCAGATTATAAGATTCCAAAAATGTACGGATAATCATTGGTTCTTTTCCCCACCAGATTGGATAGCCGATAAAAATTACATCATACTTGCGGATATTTTTGATCTTCCCCTTTACTTCCGGCCTGCTGCTTTCATTTTTTTGCTCCCTGTTGGCCCGGCAGTTATCGTTGTTGTAATCTAAGTCCGCATCCGTATAACGTTCTGCCGCTTTGATCTGATACAGTTTTGCGCCCGTTGCTTTTTCAATTTTCTTTGCGGCGCTTTTCGTCGTCCCCGTTGCTGAAAAATATACAACCAAAACTTTTTGGGACTTTTCTTTCCCTGCCGCGGATACGTTGGAAGTTGGGAGCAAAAGCCCAAAAACCAGCGCAAAAACCAATACGAAACGAATACAGAATCTACCTATTCTCTTCATTCTCATTCAACTGTCCTCCATATGTTCATTATTTTTTCTCATCCGGCAGAATACCCCGCTCTGGATTTCTTTCCTAATCTATGGTAAAACATTTTTTCTGCGGTGTAAAATGCTTATCTTAAATAATAAGAAATGCCCAAAAAGCATAAACTCTATCTTTCACGCACAATGCCCATTAATGGAAGTAACAATCTAAATTTTCCCCATTGCTCTTTATGACCTTTTGATACCAGTAAAAACTGTCTTTTCTGCGGCGCTCCAAAGTACCCTTTCCTTCATTGTCCTTATCCACATAGACAAGGCCATACCTTTTCGCCATCTCCCCAGTTCCGGCGCTGACCAGGTCCGTGCAGCCCCAGACAGTATATCCCATCAGTTCCACACCGTCTTCCACAGCTTCTGCCATCTGCTCTATGTGTTCCCTCATATAAGCAATCCGGTATTCATCATGGATGCTGCCATCTGCTTCTACCTGGTCCTCTGCGCCAAGCCCGTTTTCTACAATCATCAATGGTATCTGCCATCTTCCGTAAAACTCATTTAACAAGTAACGCAGCCCCTTTGGGTCGATCGTCCATCCCCATTGGCTCTGCTCCAGATAAGGATTTGCCGGGCCGCGCATCATATTTCCATTGGCAACCGGCACGTCCGGGTCGTCCGTTGCCGTGCTGCTGGAATAATAGCTGAACGTAAAGAAATCTACGGTCCCCTCCTTCAACGCTTCTCTGTCCCCTGCGGCAAATGGGATTTCGATCCCCTTTTCTTTCCAAAGACGTCTGGCAAAGGCAGGGTATGCACCCCTTACCTGGACATCCCCGCAATAATAGTTTGCCGTCTGCATGACCTGCTGCCCTTTTAGTACATCATCCGGCCTGCAGGTATATGGGTATGCGATCCGGCTCAGCAGCATACAGCCCACTTTGTTTTCTGGATCAATCTCATGCGCCATCGCTACGGCTTTGGCGCTTGCCACCAGCTGATGATGCAGCGCCGTATAACGCCTCTGCTCGTCATCCCAGCTTGTATCCAGCCCCGCTAATACGCCGACTGCCGTGTCTTTTCCCGGCGGCAGGATTCCCCCGCCCATCAGGTTGCCATAAGCCCCCATCTGCAAAATGTTAATCTCATTAAACGTCAGCCAATGGTGCACCAGCCCTTGAAACTCGGTAAACAGGACCTTGCAGTATCTTAAAAAGAAATCCATAATTTCCCGGTTGGCCCATCCCCCATATTCTTTTGCCAGATGATAAGGCAGCTCATAATGGCTGATGGTCACCAACGGCTGGATGCCATATTTTTGACATTCCAAAAAGACATTCCGGTAAAAAGCAATCCCTTCTTGTTTTGGTTGCTTTTCATCCCCGTTAGGGAACAGCCTGCTCCAATTAATGGACATTCGGAAACATTTAAAACCCATTTCACCGTACAGGGCAATATCTTCTTTATAACGATGGTAAAAATCTACCGCCTCATGGCTTGGATAATGGTACCCAGCAAGTATGCCGTCTGTCACATGCCGGGGAGTTGTTTTTGTCCCGCCTGTCATAACGTCTGGAACAGAAAGCCCCTTCCCGCCTTCTGAAACACCGCCTTCGAACTGATTGGCAGCCGTAGCGCCGCCCCATAAAAAATTCTCTGGAAACCTACCCATAATAACCTCCTATTTCTTTCATTGTATGATCTTTGTGCCTGCCGCTACTCCATATTTTTTCAACTGTATGATCTTTGTGCCTGCCGCTACTGCCCCTTCTGCTACAAGCTCCGTCGCTGCATAATCGTCCGCATTCAACACAATCACTACCACGACGTCCGGATGCCCGGCGTCCGCCACTGCCTTACGATCGAACACAAGAATCTGCTGTCCGGCATTTACTTCTTCCCCTTCCTTTACCTTCGGGTCAAATCCCATGCCGCCCATTTCCACCGTATCAACGCCGACATGTATCAATAGTTCCATGCCATCGTTTCCTTCCAGTCCAATTGCATGGCCGGTATCCGACACTTGCACTACTTTCCCGGTAAAAGGCGCCCGCACAATGCCGTCTTCCGGATAAATCCCCATGGTCCATCCCAAAACCCCCTCTGAAAATGTCGGGTCTGGAATATCCCCCATTTTAACTACCTTTCCATTGACCGGGGCATATACCGTATTTTCTTCTTCATGTTCAATAACTACCGTTTCCTGTCCCTGTACTTCCACCCTCTTTTCAAATTTTAACGAAAGAATAAATGTAATGGCTGCCGTAGATACTGCCGTAATCAAAAGCGCAATGATGATGTTCCAGAAAAATCTCATGGTATCATCACCGATATAAAGAAGCACTGCCGGAATCCCGGAAGAGCCTGTCGCAAAACGATGCGTATGTGTAACACCGGCATACAGCCCCCCTAGCCCCCCGCCTATCATTGCCGAAATAAGCGGATATTTCTTTGGCAGGTTCAGGCCATACAATACCGGCTCCGTAATCCCCATCAGCGCCGTAACGCCAGTAGACAAGCCAAGCTGCTTTGTTTTGGATTCGCTTGTACGCAAACCGACAACCAGCGCAGCCACCCCCTGCGCAATATTCGAGCAAACACACCCAGGCCCAAAAATGCTGTCAAAGCCAAGGCTTGCCATCTGCATACTTCCAAGCGGCGCAACGGCATGGTGAATGCCAAACATAACCATAACAGGGAATAATCCCCCAATTAGCGCAGCCGGCGCCCAGCTTGCATTTGTACTCAGCCAGTCAAACACCAGCGCAAGGCCCTCGCCGACATAATCTCCTACCGGCCCTAAAACCGACAGCGCCAGCGCCCCCATGATAAGAAAGGTAAACATCGGAACGAATACAAGGTTTACTGCCTTTGGAATCACTTTATTCAGCCATTTCTCCACAAAAGACTGTACGATAATGACGAGGATAACTGGGATAACGGTTGATGTATAAGATACCAGATAGAACGGTATGACGCCGAAAAATTTTACCGGCTCACCTGCGGCTACTAACGCCGTCCAATTTGCATGGCACATAATGCCCGCCACAGACATAGCCAAAATTGCATTGCATTTCATCCTTTTTGCCGTCGTATAGGCCAAAAGGATTGGCAGAAACGCAAAGGTTGCGTCTGCAAAAAAATTTAAGATGTAATAAGTCTGCGAATCTGAATTTACCAGATGGAATACAGTAAGCAGCGCCATCAGGGCCTTTAGCATACCAGCCCCGGAAAGCGCTGGGACAATCGGCTGGAATACACTGGACACAAAATCGATCACATAGTCTACCGGCGACATCTTTTTGCCGCCTTCCGTGTCCGGTTCCTCCTGCCCTTCCCTGTTCGGAACCAGTTTTTCTACTTCTTCATACACCTCCGCCACATGCATGCCTATGACGACTTGAAACATGCCGCCGCTCTCTACTACCTGCGCCACCCCATCCAGGTTTCCGATACCTTCTTTATCCGCTTTTTGGGTATCTCTTAGAGTGAAACGGAGCCTTGTCTGGCAATGGCGCACAGCGCTGATATTCCCGCTGCCGCCCACTTTTTCCACAATCGTCCCTGCAAGGCTTTCATACTTTTTGCTCATATGGATGACCTCCTTCTTTTATTATGGTTCCATCATACAAAACTTTCTTCACTATGTCTAATACCTATGCTGTATTTCCAGAAATGCCTTCTACAAAAGTCAAAACCAACGAGCA
>CASUON010000234.1 GCA_949457475.1 uncultured Lachnospiraceae bacterium | reverse complement strand
GCCGAGACGGCGGAATTTATGGAAATGGATGAAAAGACTAGCCGAGACGGCGGAATTTATGGGAAGTGGTGAAAAGACTAGCCGAGACGGCGGAATTTATGGAAATGGATGAAAAGACTAGCCGAGACGGCGGAAGTTAAAGGAAGTGGGAAGTGAGTGAAAGAAGAAAAGCCAAGGTTGAATATTTTAGGCGTTTCTGGGCATGGCAAAGTTGTGGCGGATATTGCGAAACAAAACGGGTACACAGAGATTTATTTTTACGATGATAACACGGACATTCGGGAATATGCCGGGAATAGGGTTTTGGGAACCACGAATGATTTGGCAGCGGCTGCTGGCCATATTTTTGTTGCGATAGGGGACCCAAAGGCCCGGAAACGTGTAATGGAAAAATATTGCACCCGAAGCTATCCGGTCTTGGTTCATCCCAGGGCTACGGTGGCTGAAGATGTTGTGCTAGGCGATGGTTCGGTAGTTATGGCCGGGGCAGTAATAAATCCAGGGGCGAGGATTGGCAAAGGTGTGATTGTTAACACAGGTTCTTCGATCGATCATGATTGTGTGATTTTGGACTTCTGCCATATTGCGGTAGGCAGCCACGTTTGTGGCACGGTAAAAATAGGGGAAGGGACATGGGTTGGCGTAGGAAGTTCGATTTCTAATAACGTGGATATCTGCGGTAATTGCATGATAGGCGCAGGCGCCGTCGTAATAAATGATATAACTGAGAGCGGAACCTATGTAGGGGTTCCGGTAAAGAAAATATGAACGGCCCGGTTTTATGAAAAACGGAAACGGGGATTAGGATATGGACCATGCATGGGATGGCCCGGTTTTATGTAAAATATTGAAATGGAGAGTAGGATTTGAAACAGAGTATATGGATCATGAATCATTATGCGATTGATCATATTTACCAGAAGGGCGGCAGGCACTACTGGATAGCGGAGGCATTAAAAAAGGATGGATATTGCCCGGTCGTGTTTGGGTGCAATGTCCGCCATCATGGGCAGGAGGATCATTATTATACAGTAAAAAAGCGGGCAAAGGTCGTGTACTCAGACAGGCATGTTCCTTTTGTAGCGATTCCGTCTACTAACTATACTGGAAATGGATGCGGCAGGATTAGGAATATGGCCGTATTTGCCTGGAATCTGGTCAGCGTAGCAAAAGCGTACGGAAGAAAACATGGGAAACCGGACGTCATCCTTGCTTCGTCAGTACACCCGCTTACACTTGTGGCGGGGCTTCATCTGGCAAAATACTACGGGGTCAAATGCATATGCGAAGTGCGGGATTTATGGCCAGAAAGCCTTGTGGCATATGGCGTATTAAGCAGGCCAAATCCTATCACGCACGCCCTGCGCAGGCTGGAAAAAGATATTTATAAACGGGCGGATGCAATCATTTTTACAATGGAAGGCGGATATGATTACATCATCGATCAGGGCTGGGATAAAGAAGTACCAAAGAAAAAGGTATTTTATATTAACAACGGCGTTGATGTGCAACAGTTTATGTATAACAAAACGCACAATCAGGTTGACGATGCTGAATTAAATAATGACGCTATTTTTAAGGTGGTATATGCGGGGTCTATAAGAAAAGCAAACAGTATCGATACGCTTCTTGACGCAGCGAAACTAGTAAAGAATGAAAAGGTCAGATTTTTGATATGGGGCGATGGCGACCAGTTAGCGTATCTGTCGAAACGGGTTTGCGCGGAAAAGATTCATAACGTTATTTTTAAAGGCAGCGTGGAAAAGAAATACGTACCGTATATTATAAGCAAGTCAGATATGAATGTTATCCATGGGCAAAATACATCCATTTCAAAATACGGCTATAGCGCAAATAAGATGTTTGAATATCTTGCTGCGGGCAAACCCATATTAATGGACATAAGTTCCCCATATAATCCGGTTGCCCAATGTAAAGCCGCAAAGGAAATTAAACAGCCAAATGCTAAAAATATAGCTGACGCGATAGATGAAGTGGCAGGGTACAGCAAAGAAAAGCTTGCGAAAATGGCAAGGGCGGCTGCGCAAGGCGCTGGACAATACGATTTTACATACCTTACCAAAAAGATGGAGAAAATCATAGACGGCCTGTAAACACAAAAAGCAGCAGAAAGAAGTTTGCCATATAGCTTGATACAACAACGCTCGTGAGTCGGCGTTAATTGGTAAAATTTACTGCACATTAGTATAAATGCCAGGCGATAGAAGGATATACTGGGGGGAATGTTGTGAATTATGCACTGATTGGCTGCGGCAGGATAAGTCCGAACCATATCGCCGCGGCGAAAGCAAATAACTTGGAGTTTATTGCTATCTGCGATAGCAACCAGCAGAATATGTATGATAAAATAGTAAAATTTGAACTGGGCCCTATTCATACCTACACGGACTACAGGGAAATGCTTGACCGGGAAAAGCCCGAGCTGGTAGCCATCTGTACGGAGTCGGGTAAACATGCGGCAATCGCGCTTGACTGTATCGATGCGGGCTGCCATGTAATTATTGAAAAACCGATTGCGCTCTCTTTGGGCGACGCGGATGAGATTATCCGCCGTGGCCACGAGAAGGGCGTCAAGGTCTGTGCCAATCACCAGAACCGCTTCAATAAATCGATTCAAAAGATGCGGGACGCTGTTGATAAGGGCCGGTTTGGCCGTATGTTCTACGGGACGGCGCATATTAGATGGTGCCGTGACTGGGCGTATTATGCCCGCGCGGACTGGAGGGGAACCTGGGCGCAGGACGGCGGCGCTTTGATGAACCAGTGTATCCACAACGCAGACCTTCTGCGTTGGATGCTAGGCGACGAAATAGATACGGTTGTAGGTATCACAGACAGGCTTAACCACGATTATATAGAGGCTGAGGATTTTGGAACAGCATTGATTCAATTTAAAAATGGCGCATATGGAATCCTTGAGGGGACGACGGATATATATCCCAAAAACCTGGAAGAGACGATCTACCTATTTGGGGAGAAGGGGACGGTCAAGGCTGGCGGGACTTCGGTGAATCGGATTGAGGAATGGCGCTTTTCCGATCAGCTGGATGATCCGGAAGAAGTAATTCGGCAGTTTCATGAAGACCCTCCAAACATCTATGGTTTTGGCCATACACCGTTGTATGCGGATATGATTCGTGCAATCAAGGATGACCGGGAACCATATGTAGATGCCAGGGCAGGCAGAAGGGCGCTTGAACTTGTGCTTGCCATCTATCAATCCGCGGCAAAAGGGCAGCCGGTAAAACTCCCATTAAAAGAAGCCAGTACTATGGATTTTGTGGGTCTGTTTGGCGAGAAGAAATAAGTATTTGGAATGTACGCGTAACAAAATCATTCACAGGAGTATGATAAATATGGCATACCAAAAATGCACAAGGTGTGTAATGGACAATGCAATAGACGATACGATTACGTTTGACGGCAATGGCCGTTGTAGCTATTGCAGGGATATAGAAAAGCGCATGCCCGCCGAATATTTCCCGGATGGGGGGGTTTTACTTGAAGAAACGATAAAAAAGATAAAAACAGACTGCAAAGAAGACCCATACGACTGCATGGTCGGCGTCTCCGGCGGAATAGATTCTTCTTATATCCTTTATCTGGGCCATAAGTTTGGGCTTCGTATGATAGCCATACATATTGACGATGGACTGGACAATCCGATAGCAACAGAAAATTTGAGAAAGCTGGTGGAGGCTACCGGATGCGATTATAAAACGATTGAGCCGGACAGGGAGGAATATGCGGATGTTTTATACGCGCTGTTTCAAGCTTCTGTTAGCAACCTGGCGATCGCACAGGACAACTTAATTATGAAAGCATTGCAGGATTTTGGCGAAGGCAACGGAATCAAATATATTTTTGATGGAGCCAATTTTGCACATGAGAGCATTCTCGAAAGAAGCGCTACAGGAGTGAATTCGGGAGATAAAAAATTCATAATAGAAGTCCATAAGCGGTTTGGAAGAGTACCGTTAAAAAAGCTTGCGTTTATGTCGCTTACAGATAAATATATCAAACGCCGTTCCAATAAGGGATTTAAGCATATAAGGCCCCTGAATTATATGGATTACCGCTTAGATGGCGCGATAAAAGAACTGCGTCAGTTTTGCGATTTTGAATATTATGGCGGGAAACACTACGAATCGATACTGACAAGATTTATGCAGTGCTGGTATCTGCCGACGAAGTTCGGGCTGGATAAGAGAAAATCGCATTACGCAAGCCTTATTATGTCGGGGCAAATGACAAGGGACGAGGCGTTGCGCAAGCTGGAACAGCCTTTCTATCCATCTGATGAAGTGTTAAGGGAAGATAAAAAGTTCCTTGCCGCATATATGGGGATTACCGTACAACAGATGGATGCGTTGATTGCGCAGCCGCCCAAGACAATGTATGATTATCCGCATTCGAAGCTGAATGGATTAGCCCCAGTTGCCAGAAAATTCAGAAAGATTTTGGAGTGATTTTTCAAACACGCGATAGGCAGCCGCCCGAGAGGACCTGTAAGGGAAAAGATCGTGCAATGCAGTTAACCGGAACGAAAGGAAGGAAATGAAAGTATTACAGATTGCAAACGATTACCTGGGTACCACGCTGTATACAGCGTTTTTTAACGCGTTGGCTGACGCGGGGGTTACAAATACTATATTTGTGCCGGTTCAATATGGAACGGCTTATCGAAAAGAAAATGATGGCTTCAGAAATGATAATGGGTCGTCCCTTGTCATAAGCCCCTGTTTTTCTCCGCTGGACAGGCTCATTTTCTACAGCAAGCAGAAGAAGGTCTACGCAGGTATCTGTCAGGCGGTGGATATAGCGAACATAAACGTTACCCATGCTCATACGCTTTTCTCTGCGGGCTATACGGCTATGAATCTAAAAAAGAAGAACGGCATTCCCTATATTACGGCGGTACGCAACAGCGATGTAAATGTCTTCTTTAAAAAGATGAAGCATTTGCGCGCTACCGGCGTCGAAATCATGCAAAACGCTGAGCGTGTGGTATTCCTGTCGCCTGTTTATAAAAAAGCTGTGCTGGAGGCTTATGTGCCGGAAAATGTCAGGGATGCGATAGAAAGCAAGTCGCTCGTTATACCGAACGGAATATCGCAGCGATTCCTAAACAAGCAGCCGGAGAAGAAGATGCTTACAGGCGGAAAAATCAGGATCATGTATGCCGGGGAGGTGAATCAGAACAAAAACCTCAAAGAAACGGTCGAAGCGTGCAAGATTCTTATCCGTAAAGGCTACCGCTGTTCTTTTCTGGTTGTCGGAGATGTCACCGATAAGTCGTGCGGGAAGGTTTTGCAGGAAGATTTTATCACGCACTTTCCTAGATGTGGGCAGGACGAGTTGATCCATCATTATAGGGCCAATGACA
>CASUON010000233.1 GCA_949457475.1 uncultured Lachnospiraceae bacterium | reverse complement strand
ACTGTTCCAGACTTTAACTGCCGGATAACAACCTATTATTTTTTAAGGGATATCCCGACTCCATGAAAAATAACATCAAATTAGGAATGACTTATACTTGGAGGGAATGAAAATGTCACCAGATACCATGATGCTCTTATTTAGTATTATTATCTTTTTCTTCGGAATCTATACTGTTTTGGCGGCCGTACAAATGAAGCGCAGCAAAAAGCCCCCGTCTATGCTCCTGCCGCAGGACGGAAAGTTTCCGCCTATGGGCCATGATGCGGATCAAGAAGCTTTTTGCAACGCGCTGTATGTGCCGACGGCCGTTTTTGGACTTTCCGGCTGCTTGTATGGCGCATTGGAGGCAGCCAATCAATATTGGTTCCAAATATCTGCTGTTAAGCCTGTGGGAATTGTTTTGTTTTTAGCCGTCTGCGCGTGGTATATGAAAAAAGTGGGCCAGGCGAGGGAGGATTACGGGATGTAGTTATAGCGTGTGGCTGTAGGATTGAAGGAAAAAAGAAAAGAAAAAGTTCCCCGGAAAACATAAAGCATTTTCTGGGGAACCTGTTTCTTTCCTTTTTATTTAATCTAGATAATTAATTATTTCATTAATTAATTATCTAATATCAGCAGGCCGCATCATTAGCCTGTCCGTTTTTGCTACCGACAAAGTTATTGCAGTTCGTCCGCACGTTCTCCCATTGGCACATATTCTTTCCGGTTGGATACGCTCATATAAGCCGGGCGCATAATCTTGCCGCTATAAGAGATTTCCTCTAGCCTGTGCGCGCTCCAGCCTGCGATTCTGGCAATTGCAAAAATTGGTGTGTACAATTCCAAAGGGAGCCCAAGCATACGGTATACGAAACCGCTGTAGAAGTCCACGTTCGGGCTGACGCCTTTATATATCTTTCGTTCATCCGCAATAACCTGCGGGGCGAGCCGCTCAACCAGCGAATATAAGGCGTATTCCTTCTGGAACCCTTTTTCAATTGCAAGCCGCTCCACATAAGAACGAAAAATCCTGGCACGTGGGTCGGAAAGGGAGTAGACAGCGTGCCCCATACCATAGATAAGCCCTGCGTGGTCAAACGCTTCTTTGTTCAGGATCGCTTTTAAGTAAGTGCGCAGTTCATCTTCATCTGACCAGTCTTTGATCTTTTCTTTGATATCTTCGAACATCTTGACGACTTTTATATTGGCGCCGCCGTGTTTCGGCCCTTTAAGCGAACCGATCGAAGCCGCGATCACAGAGTATGTATCTGTCCCGGAAGAAGAAACCAGATGGGTCGTAAACGTGGAGTTATTGCCGCCGCCATGCTCCATATGTAGGATCAGGGCAATGTCTAGCAGCCTGGCTTCCAGCGGCGTATAATTGCTGTCTGGACGCAGGATGTGCAATATCGTTTCCGCAGTGGATAACTCCGGCAATGGTTTATGGATAAATAAACTGTCGCCGTCATGGTAGTGGCGGTATGCCTGGTAGCCATAGACGGATAATAGAGGAAAAAGGCTGATTAGCTGCATGCACTGTCGCAGTACATTTGGTATAGAAATATCGTCCGCTTTGTTATCGTAAGAATATAAAGTAAGAACGCTTCTCGCAAGCGTATTCATCATATCCTGGCTTGGAGCCTTCATAATAATATCACGTACAAAACTTGTTGGCAGGGTGCGGTAATGGGACAGCTGGCTGGTAAACACCGCTAATTCCGACTTCGTTGGGAGCTTGCCGAAAATCAGCAAAAAGGCGCTTTCCTCAAAACCAAAATGATCTTCCGGCGGTATGCCCGCGATAATGTCCTTTACATTATAGCCGCGGTAGAATAGTTCGCCGTCAGCCGGGATCACCTGGTCGCCGTCTCTTTTTGTGGCACATACCTCAGAAATCTCAGTCAGGCCGACAAGCACGCCTTTGCCATTAACGTCGCGCAGCCCACGTTTGACATCATACTTGGAATAAAGGGACGCGTCAATGGAAAAGTGCTTGCTGCTTAAATCGGCAAGGCTTTGAATCTCAGGTGTGATTTTGGAATATTCGTTTTCTATCATTAACATACCTCCTGTCTGCCAAATATCTTACCATAGACTAAACCCCGAAAACAAGAAAAAAATAAATATTCAATAAATTTTCACATTTTTAACAAAAAATTCACGAATAAAAGTTACGTCCGGATTGACAAATGCATTAGAAATAAGCATAATATAACAATATGGATATAAATATTACAAATCTGATCAAACAGGCGTACGGGGCTAAAAACTACTCGTACGCGCCTTATTCCAATTTCCACGTTGGGGCAGCCCTGCTTTGTGCGGACGGTACGGTATATACCGGCTGCAATATTGAAAACGCCGCTTATACGCCTACTAACTGCGCGGAGCGTACAGCGGTATTCAAAGCTGTATCAGACGGCAGGCGGGATTTTTGCGCGCTTGCGGTGGTAGGGGACATGCAAAAATACTTGGCCCCATGCGGTGTCTGCCGGCAGGTTTTGTCCGAATTTTGCAGTGCGGATTCTTTTCTTATCATTTTAGCTAAAAGTGAACAGGATTACCGGGTGTTGCATTTAAAGGATTTATTTCCTTTTGCGTTTTCACCGAAAGATTTGGAGCCGGACGCATAATTATGATTGACAAAAAAGCTGCATCGTGTATAGTAGGAATAGAATTCCAAAATGAAAAGAACAGGAATTTATACAAAGACTGACGAAATGGATATTTAGGAATGAAAAGGAGGAACAAACCATGTCAACAAAAGCTTTTTACGCAAGGACTGAAATTGGCCCGAACAAAGTCGGGTTTCCAAAAGTAAGCTCCCCGGTTACAAACACGCGCGCAATTATTGAAGCGCCTTTTTACGGCAACAACGTCGTAAAAGTCAACACATTAAGGGAGGCTTATGAACTGGCGAAAAATTCCCCTGGTACAGTGGTAACGGATATGCCGGTCTACAAAGCTGAAGAGATCGGTCTGGAGCCGGAAGCAAAAGTATTGCTGTTTAACGACGGCTCGATTACCGGGCGTTATGCCGCTGCGAGAAGGATTACCGGAAAAGAAGGCACCGATTGCGCGAAACTGGATAAGATCCTTATGGACGCAGTTTATGATTCACGCTGGAAAACAATGTACCACGCACAGGTATTTATTGGCCTGGATCCGGAATTTATGGTAAAAGCGCACCTGTTAATCCCAGAAGGGGAAGAAAATATCCTCTATAACTGGATGTTGAACTTCCAGTATATGAACGACACTTATACGAAAATGTACGGGCAGTCCGTGCCGATCGGCAATGGCACAGAGCCAGACGTATATATTTTCTCCGACCCTCAGTGGACGGGCACAGACCAGACTGATGTATGCGACGGTAAATGTTTATGCTATTTTAATACCGAGACGAACTGCGCCGCTATTTTGGGCATGCGCTATTTTGGCGAACACAAAAAAGGCACGCTGACGCTCGCGTGGGCGATTGCAAACAGAAACGGATACGCGTCTTGCCATGGCGGACAGAAAGAATACACCTTGGACGACGGCTCCAAATATGTTGCCGCTGTATTCGGGCTGTCAGGCTCCGGCAAATCTACGCTGACACATGCAAAACATAATGGAAAATACCCGTCCATTAAAGTGCTCCATGACGACGCGTTTGTTATCAATACAGATACTTGCGCTTCGATCGCGCTGGAGCCGACGTATTTTGACAAGACGGCGGATTACCCTACGGCATGCGAAGACAATAAGTTTTTGTTGACGGCGCAGAACTGTTCCGCGACTTTGGACGACGAAGGAAAGGTCGTACTCGTAACGGAAGATATCCGCAACGGAAACGGGCGCGCGATCAAGTCAAAACTCTGGTCTCCGAACCGTGTAGACCGGATTGACAGCCCGGTAAACGCGATCTTTTGGATTATGAAAGACCAGACGCTGCCGCCAGTAGTAAAATTAAAAGGCGCATCCCTAGCTTCTGTTATGGGTGCAACCCTCGCAACCAAACGTTCGACTGCAGAAAGGCTCGCGCCGGGCGTAGACCCGAACGCGCTGGTCATCGAACCATACGCGAACCCATTCCGGACTTATCCGTTGGTCAACGACTATGAGAAGTTCAAAAAACTGGTAGAAGAAAAGCATGTAGACTGCTACATTATCAATACCGGCGATTTTATGGGCAAGAAAGTACAGCCAAAAGATACGCTTGGCATTTTGGAAGAGATTGTCGAGAAAAAAGCGGCCTTTAAACAGTGGGGCCCGTTCGAAGATATCGAAATCCTGGAATGGGAAGGCTTTGTTCCTGACTTAAACGACAAAGAATATGTAGCGCAGATGAAAGCCCGCATGACCGACCGCCTGAACAATGTAAAAGAACTGGATACCAAGGAAGGCGGATACAATAAACTTCCAGAAGACGCAGCGGCAGCAATCCAAAAAGTAGTGGACGAGGCGAATACGCTGTAAAAAATAGCAAGACAATAATAACGCTTGAAAGACCCGCGCGTTTTGCACGTTTCTTTTGGCCCATAGTATACGGCGCAATGCGCTTTTCTATGGGCAAAGGAAAAATGCATATAGCGCGGGCCTTTTGCTTTTATCATTTTCGTATTTTCATTCGTCCTGTATTCTTATGTAATATGGAAAAGCTAAAAGCCACTTGAATTTATTTCCGTCCGAGATACCTTCGGACTTTGCTTTTGTAGACGTTGTACTCTGCTCCAAATGCTCTTGACAAAAATTTTTCTTCTTGTAATATTTGCAGATGAAGCATTGTCATAGCAAAAACAGAAAGCGCCAGCAAAACCCAGTTAAAAGCTATAAGCAATAGACCTGTATAAACGCAATCAAAGGCTAAAAAGGCGGGATTTCTGCTTATGCTGTAAATTCCGCTGGTAATGATTTTTGTTTTATCGTTTTCTGCTATGCCAGCCCGCCAACTGTCTTTCATTGTTATGACTGATACAGTAAAAAGAATATCTCCGATAAAGCCCAGAACCATACCAGCGACAACAAGCGTCTGCGGCAAATTTGGGGAAACAAAAAACAAACTAAGGACTTCTGCCAGCACTACGGAATAAGTGGCAATTTTCATAACCAGCTCAATGTAGAATACATTTGTTTTCTGTTTGCCTTTTGCTATTTGGTCTGTTTGTATTCCTTTTCTTTTTTGCAATATCATCTTGCTAATATAGACGGTGTAAAACATAGCAAGTATTAGTAAGCCTATAAATTTCATGATGTTTCCTTTTTCATACGGTAATTCTTATGCCAACTCTCATGGAACACTCATGGTAATAGTTTTTTATAAAACCAGTATATCACGTAGAAGTTGGTTTTTCTACATCAATTTCGTAATCCACAAATCGGAAACCCTTGACGAGTTGCTTTTTGCGGGGTGGGGGTATGCAGAACATGCTATAAAAAGAGCAATAATAGGTTTTAACCGGCAAACCGTGCATTTTTTGTATCCCGGACGCCGGAACCAGGCAGCAGGCCCGTTCGGATGTTCCGTTCCGGGATGCA
>CASUON010000232.1 GCA_949457475.1 uncultured Lachnospiraceae bacterium | reverse complement strand
GACCTGCCGCCGGGGTGCATCTGCATCTCCCTAAGCCGCGCGTCTATAATGCCCCGGTTTTCACAGTGGACGCCGGCAATCCCGCCCAACTGCGTCAGCCGCCTGAGCACTTCATAAATGCCCTGGTCGTCCATCGCCATGGCGTCGTAGGTCATATACAGCTTGAACGAATGGACGCCGTTTGCCACGATCGTTTCCAGTTCTTCGTATATGTCTTCGTTCCAGTCGGATATTGCCATATGGAACGCATAGTCGCAGGAGGCTGCCCCTGCGGCTTTGCGTTGCCAGTTTGCAAGCGCCCCGGAGAGTGTTTCCCCTTTATTTTGCGTGGCAAAATCGACCAGGCAGGTCGTCCCTCCGGCTACCGCCGCTTTTGTGCCAGTGTCAAACCGGTCGGCGGTAACCGTATTTGCGACTTCCAGGTGCATATGCGTATGGCCGTCGATAAATCCAGGGAATAAAAGCCGCCCGGATATATCGATCAGCTCGTAGTCTTCATTTTTTATATTATCATATTTTACATTTTCATATAAGGATTCCCCAACGGCTGCAATACGCCCGTTTTCTACCAAAACATCCTGTTTTTTTTGAACATCCGGGTTTATGACCAGCCCTCCATGGAATAATTGCTTCATCTACTACATTTCCTTCTTTCTGCTTATCTTCCAGCTATGGGGAAGGCCTACAAAGCAGGCGCATCCATCTTGTGCGCCAGCAGGTAGCTGTAATCGCGGCATACCGCTTTGATCAAATCCTGCATCCCCTGCACAAGCCGGGTCGGCTCCCCATCCTTCCATTCAAACGTTTCCCCAAGGAAACGCACTTTGCATGCGACAGCGCCCTCACGCGCCGACCTGACAAAAAACCCTTCATTGCGGCTGTCCTCAAAATCCGCTTCGCTTGCAAACAGCGTAAACTTATCCCGGTACGGGGCGCTTGCATACGGGCAGAAGACTTCGCAGTTGCCGCATTCATTGCACATGGCGTCTATATGGAGCACCTGCGCCTTTTCCATACCCGGCACGTGAATGGATAGGTTGGCGCGGTTCGGGCATACGTCCACGCAGTTTTCACATACCGTAGAACAGCTTAGGCACCGCTTTGCTTCTGCTTTTACAAAATCCGCGCCGCTGCCCGCAGGCTCAGCCAGAATCCCTTTTTTGCCATAGCAGTCTTGCACATCTGCCATCTGCCCCTGGTGCGTATCCGCTGGCGCACCGGCAATTGCTTCTGCGGCTGCCTTGGCATGGGCCATTGCTTTTACAACAAGGGACGGCCCATATAATCCGTCTCCGATCACATAGACGCCCGGTACGCTGCTCTCAAACACCTCGCTGACGATGGCGCGCCCGCGGCTGTCTGTGCGGATGCCGTTTGCCTTATAATAATCCGACGGCACGCGTTCGCCGACTGCCGCGATCACCAAATCCGCCGGAACCGATACGGTCTGCCCGGTCTCAAGAACGCCTGCGCGGCCGGATGCATCTGCCTCACCCAGCCTTGTCTTCTTACAGACCAGATTTTTCGGTTCTATTTTATACGGCGCCAAAAGCTCCTTAAATTCCACGCCGTCCGCAATGGCAAGCGCCAATTCATGTTCGTCCGCCGGCATATAACGTTTCGTCCTGCGGTAGACCAAATATACGTGCTCTACCCCGCGGCACCGCTTCGCCGCCCTCGCCGTATCCATCGCCGTATTTCCCCCGCCAATGACCACAACCTGTTTCCCCGGCTCCATCGTCCCTTTGCTCCGGTTAAATTCTTCCAAAAAATCCAGCGCGTTGACCGCCTCTTTGCCGTCTAGTTCCAGCTTTGCGCGCTCACAAGCCCCGACCGCGAGTATTACGGCGTCAAAAGATTCCTTTAGCTGCGCGGCTGGCGGCGCCGGCGTATCGGTAAGGATCGTCACGCCCAGCTTATGCAGCAAGGATACGTCTTTGTCAATCACGCTCTGGTCAATCCGAAAATCCGGGATTACCGTGCTTACAATCCCGCCCAGGCGGCTCTGTTTCTCATAAATGGTCGCAGACACGCCCAGCCTTGCCAGATAATAAGCCGCCGCCATGCCCGCGGGCCCGCCGCCTACTATCGCCGCTTTTTTTCGGATTCCGTTGCCGGAAACGCTCTTTGACGCGCCGATGCTGTCCATAACTTTATCGTAAGCTTTCTGCGCGCACTCCAGCTTGACCGCGCGTATCTGTACCGGCGTTTCATAAAAATTGCGGGTGCAATGGCCCTGGCAGCCATGGGCGCAGATCGTGCCGGTAATAAACGGCAGCGCGTTTTTGTCCAAAATAACATGGAACGCTTCTTCGTATCTGCCTTCCCCCGCCAGCCTGACATACGTCGAAACGTCTTGGTGGATCGGGCAGGCGTCTTCGCACGGCGCGGTGTAACAGTTAAGCAGCGGCACTTTCTCATTTGTTTTTCTGACGCCAGGCAGTTTCGCGGGCTTTGTATGGTGCGGGTCGCTTTGCGCGTCCTGCGACAAGCGTGCAAGCGCCGCCGCGTCGATGCGTTCAAACGGCCCGACCCCCGTTTGGTCAAGCGTCTGCGCGATCTGCTTTAGACGCTGGTACCCGCCCGGCTTTAAAATCGTCGTTGCCACCGTTACCGGCCATACGCCGCTTTGGACAATCCGCTCGATATTAAACGCGTCCGCCCCGCCAGAATACGCGATCCGCAGTTTCCCGCCAAAATCCCCGGACAGCTTGGCAGCCAGCGCGATCGAAAGCGGGAACAGCGGTTTCCCGGACATATACATTTCGTCGCTTGGCAGTTCGCCCGCTTTGACGTCCACCGGAAACGTATTCGTAATCTTTACGCCAAATTCCAGCCCCAGCCCATCGGAAAGCCGCTGTAGCCTTTGCAGCATAGGAATAGCGTCTGCGTACTGCAAATCGTCTTCAAAATGAAACCTTCCAAATGAAAGGTAGTCGTACCCCATGGCGTCCAGCGTTTCCCTGGCAAATTCGTAGCCTAGCAATGTCGGGTTGCATTTGATAAACGTATGCATCCGCTTTTTGTCCAGTAAGTAGCTGGCAATGTTTTCAATTTCCTGCGGCGGGCAGCCGTGCAGCGTCGACAGCGTTACCGAATTACAGATTTTCGGCGAAATCTGCTCAATATCTTGCGCAGTCATATGCGTAAATTCATGCGCATGGGCAAGCAGCGTCTCTTTGCATGATAAAAAGACCGCATCCTGCCCGGCGTCTTTCATCGTCTCGATAAACGTATCGATCTTTTCCGACTGGATGCCTTTTAAATCATAGCCGACGCTGATATTAAACTGGAACCCGTCTATATCACCAAGGCCGTATTCCTTTGCCAGAAACGCCAGCAGAAACCACGCCTTAATATATTCTTCCTGCGCCTGCGGCACATACAGCTCCGTCGACCACTCGCAGTTATAGCACTCGTCTTGCGCCCGTATGCACGGCTTGTTTACACAGGCCGCTAATTGCGCGCCATCCATTACCTGCACGGTCTTTAATTCAAAAAAACGGCTCCCAGCATAATAAGACGCCGCAATATTTTGCGCCAGCTGGCTGTTCGGCCCGGCTGCCGGCCCGACGACGGTCTCCAGTTTCCGCCCGAACATCGTCTGCGTCCGGCCCGGCTGCGCGCGGTACGGGCTATGTACGCCGAACACGCTCCCTTTCTCTTTGTGCTCCGTCCGTATCCAATTTAGCAGCTGCGCAAATGGTATGCCAGTCATTACATCGCTCATAGCAGTCCCTCCTTTTTCTCTTGTTATCCGTTTATGCAGCCCCACAATTTTGCGGCTTCTTCCCGGCATTTTGCCATTGCCCCTTCTACATCAACCACCTTTACTTCCCGGTCTTTCATAAGCACTTTGCCGTTTCCAACCGTCGTAACGACGTCCCGCCCGGTCATACCGAATAAAATATGCCCGTTGCAGTTTGTTTCGTCCATCGGCGTCGGCGGATCGTAGTCAACAACGATGATATCCGCGGCCGCCCCTTCTTTTAATACCCCAAGCGGCGCTTGGAAATAGCGGTTTGCGATGGCCGCGTTGTTATCAAACAGCATTTTTGGCACTTCCGCCCACGCGGCGTTGGCATCGCATAGATGGTGCTTGTGCAGCAGGTTCGCCACTTTATACGACTCGGTCATATCATGGGTGTACCCGTCGGTTCCAAGCCCGGTCAAGACGCCCCGGCGAACCAGTTCCATAGTCGGCGGGCAGCCACATGCATTGCCCATATTCGATTCCGGATTGTGTACGACCATTGTGCCAGTTTCTTGGATAAGTTCCATTTCATGGGCATTGATATAAATGCAGTGCGCAAGCAGCGATTTTTCCCCGAGAATCCCCCAGTCCATCAGGCGGTCTACAATCCGTTTGCCATATTTTTTCAGGCAGTCATGCAAATCTTCAATCCCTTCCGCCACATGGATATGGTAGCCTGTATCGTCCGGCTTACTGGCGGCCGCAAGCTCCATCGTGCGGTCTGAGATTGTAAACTGCGCATGCATCCCCATCATCCCGGCCAGCATATCCGTCCCGTCTTTTTGCGCGTAGCGGATAAATTCCGCGTTTTCCGCCACCGCTTCTTTTGCCCGCTCCATGCCGTCGCGGTCGGATACCTCATAACAGAGGCAGGCGCGCACGCCCAGCTGCTTCGCCACATCCGCAATTGCAAACAGGCTTTCCCGGATATGCCCAAAGCTTGCATGGTGGTCAAAAATTGTCGTTACGCCGTTTCGGATACAAGAAATCATCGTATCCATCGCGCTGCAGCGAACCTGCTCCAACGTCAGCGCCCGGTCGATCGTCCACCACTGCCCGTCCAAAATATCCAAAAACCCCTTCGGCTGGTAGCCTTTAATAGAAAGCCCCCTTGCCATGGCGCTGTATATGTGTTCATGGGTATTGATAAATGCCGGCATAATAACGCCGCCCTTTGCGTCGATAAATTCCGCGTCCGGGTACTGCTCTTTTACCTGTTTTGTAGCGCCAATTTTTACAATCTTTGTATCTTCAACGGCGACGCACCCGTCGGCAAAATACGGCTGCGCGCTGTTTCTCGTAATCATTTTTCCGTTTCCTATTACAAGCATGCTATTTTCCTTTCTTAAATTTACTTTTATCTTCTTCGGACTAATCCATATCTTTTGGCAGTATCAAATTCAGCAAAATCGCTACAATCGTTGCCAGTACAACCGGGGATTTCCCGAAAATCGTCGTCACCCATGCCGGGAAGGACGCCAGCGCCGCGTTTGCCTGCGTAATGCCCATCCCAAGCGCAATCGCAAGCCCTACGATCGTCGTATTGCGAAAATTCATCGGCGCCGCGGTAATTAGTTTCACACCGGTCATCGCAATAGACGCAAACACGGATACGGTCGCCCCGCCAAGCACGCACGAAGGGATCGTTGTCAAAAGGGAAGAAAACTTCGGAATAAACCCGGCTACAAGCAGGATGCCCGCCGCCATCGCAAATACCCTCCTGGCTACGACTTTTGTGGAAGATACAATGCCTAC
>CASUON010000231.1 GCA_949457475.1 uncultured Lachnospiraceae bacterium | reverse complement strand
GCGGCAAATCGATAATCCCAGCGCTGTTGGAACAATGGTAATATGGGATCGCAACCCCCGCTGCCTCAAGGTTTCTTCTAACCTGCAAAAACTGCTCCAGCTGCCTGTTTGCCATTGATTTGTCTGTCTCATCTGCGTTTGCAAAATGAGTAAAAATACCCTCTATTATTATATGCGGCAACGCTGAAATCTGCGCAATTGTTTTTACGCTTTCTTCGTCCGCTGGCATACCGATGCGGCCCATGCCGGTATCCAGCTTGATATGCACCGCAAGGTCTTTGCCGGCTTCTTGCGCGGCCAAGGATAGCCTGCGCGCCGTTTCGATTGTAAATACCGCCGGGCGGATTTCCTGCTCCACCAGCAGTTTATCATGTTCCTCAAATACGCACCCAAGCACCAGGATTGGCTTTTGGACGCCGCACGCGCGCAGCGCAAATGCTTCTGGCGCGGTCGCTACGGCAAATCCGAACACGTAGGGGATATCTTGGAGCGCTTTTGCAACTTCATTTGCCCCATGCCCATACCCGTCTGTTTTTACTACGGCTATCACCTGCGTATCAGGCTTTAGCAGGCTATGGATGGCTTTAAGGTTATGGACGATTGCATCCAGATTGATTTTCGCGTAAACGCGGCTAGGTAGTATGTCCGTCATAATAAATAAGACCTCTTATTTTTTATTTATTCTTCTAAATTTATTATATGCTTAGCACGGGCTTTTTTCTGAACAGCTAGAACATCCTATGAAAGCATGGTTATTCGCTGGCAGCCCCGGCAACTTTCGCCGGCTCGTTCAATACACAGCCAAGCGCGTCCGCAAGGTCCCTCGCAAGCACGCTGTAAGCCCCCGTTTTCGCGGCGGCTGCCTCCCCGGCAAGCCCGTGCACATAGACGCCCAAAGGCGCGGCTTCTTGCACTGGCATCCCCTGCGCTACAAGGCCCGCCAGGATTCCCGCCAGGACGTCCCCGCTTCCTCCTTTTGCCATTGCGCTGCAACCGGCAGTATTGATATACGCCGTGCCGTCCGGCAATGCGGTTACGGTCCGCGCGTCTTTTAATACGCAGACTAGCTTGTGCCTGGTGGCAAACTCCCTAGCGGCAGGCAGCAGTTCTTCTTGTATTTGCGGCACCGCCTTTGCAGTAAGCCGTGCCATTTCACCCAAATGCGGCGTAATTACGCAGCCCGCAGGCACCCGCTGCAGCAGATCTTTTTGCATGGAAAGTACGTTCAGCCCGTCGGCGTCTATGACGACCGGGGCGGACGCATGGCAAAGCACCAGTTCCACCAGCCTGCAAGCCTGTTCCCCCGTGCCAATGCCCGGGCCGAGCACAACGGCGTCCGCCCATGCGAGCGCCTCCAAGATTGGCTCCGGTTTCCATTCCTGCTCGCTAAGGGTCAGCAAAATGGCCTCCGGCAGCAGTGTCTGCAGCGGCGCCCGGTTTTCTTCCGGCGTACAGACCTTGACCAGCCCACACCCGCTGCGGTAAGCAGCCTGGGCGCAAAACAGCGCGGCGCCCGCCATCCCTTTGCTCCCCGCTACAACCAGCACTTTGCCAAACGTGCCTTTGTTGGAATACGACGGGCGCTTCGGCAGCTTTTTTAAATCCGACGGCTCTGTCAAATAGCAGGACGGACGGCTCTCCAGCCAGCTTTCGTCAGTAATGCCGATCAGCGCGGTTTTGACTACCCCGCATTTGGCGCATCCCGGATACAGCAGCTGGCCGATCTTTTGATAGGCGAACGTCACCGTCAAGTCTGCGGCAAAACACGGCTCATAGGCTTTGCCGCTGTCGCTGGATACGCCGCTTGGCATGTCGACCGCTACTTTATACCCGTCCATGCGGTTTGCTGCGGCAATCCATTGCGCGTCTGCCCCTTGCAGTGGCCGGGAAAGCCCGACGCCAAACAGTGCGTCCACGATGCAGTCATAAGTTTTTGAATTGCCAGCAGACAGCGGCCCTGGCTCTTCCACTGGAAACTGGCTGCCTACCGGGATGCCATATGTATGCAGTATCTGGCACTGCAGCTTGTTTTCTTGCGAACGCTTGCCGTTGTCGGTCGTCTGCACCACAGATACGCGTATGCCCTGCTGGTGTAAAAGCCTTGCGATTGCCAATCCGTCGGCGCCGTTATTTCCGTTTCCGCACAAGATCAGCGCGCTGCCGCCTTTGGGTACTTTTTTTAAAATATGGGAAACGACTGCAAGCGCCGCCCGCTCCATCAACACAAGAGACGGGACGCCGAAATGCTGGATCGTATTGCCGTCGCACTGCTTCATCTCCCTACTGTTTACTACTGGTCTCATTTTTTTTGGCAAACTCCTTTTTTCGTTCTTTTTGACTGCGCATCATATTATAAGACAGCTGCATCAAGCTGTCGGATAAATGGACATTTTCAACTACAACGTCTTTGTCCATCAGCTCCAAATCGATATGGGCAAAGTTCCAGATTGCCCGGATGCCTAGGTTTACCAGCCTGTTTGCGATTTTGTCCGCCGTATATTTGGGCATCGTAAGCGCCGCGATATCGACTTTATGCGTTGCGGCAAACGGTTCTAGCTCCCGCAGCATCCGTACCGGGATTCTGCCGACGATACGCCCTTCCAAGTCTGGGTTGATGTCAAACAGCCCGGTAATTACAAAGCCCATTTTTTCAAAACTGCTGTAATTGGCAAGCGCCTGCCCCAGGTTTCCGACCCCGATAATAATAATATTATGCCGCTGCTCCAGCCCTAAAATCCTCCCGATCTCTTCATACAGGTATTGGACGTTATAGCCGTACCCCTGCTGCCCGAAACCGCCAAAATTATTTAAATCCTGGCGTATCTGCGAGGCAGTGACGTTCATTTTCAAACTCAGCTCGTTTGAAGATATCCGCTCGACCCCTTCGTCCAGTAATTCCCCCAAATACCGGTAATAGCGGGGCATCCTGCGGATAACTGCCTGTGAAATGTCTTTATTCAATGCTTTTTCCCCTTTAACATTTATATAGACTTAAATACAGTTCTAATACAACAAAAGCACGCCGCGCGAACTTTCGTTTGTCGTTGTATGGCCATATATTGCCATAAACAAAATTATATTAATTTCCCTCCGATTTGTCAAATTCACCCAGCTGCGCGGACAAATCCTCCCAGCGCACGTATAGTTCCTCCAGCTGCCCGTCCAATTCCTGTACCTTTGTATGGAGCTTTATCACTTCGGCGGAGACTACCGCTATTTCCGGCATCGCCATTTGCTGCTCCGCCTCTGCCTTGTCCGTTTCCAGCTGTTCAATTCGCTCCTCTGTTTTTTGCAGCTCGTTTTCCAATTTACGCCTTGCCGCCTGCTGTACCTTTTTTTGTTTCCAGTCCTCCTTGCCCGCTTTTACGGCTTTCGGCGCGGCCTCTTCTTTTTGCGGGACGGCGGCGCCTTGTATGAACGCTGCCCTAAGCTGCTCTTTTTTTTCTAGATAATAGTCATAATTTCCGATATAGTTAATGACCTGGCCGTCGTGTAAGTCCAATACCCTGGTAGCCGTCTTGTTAATAAAATACCGGTCATGGGAAACAAACAGCACTGTACCGGTATAATGCACTAGAGCGTTTTCCAAAATCTCTTTGGACGTAATATCCAAATGGTTGGTCGGCTCGTCCAGGATTAAGAAATTCGCTTCTGACAGCATCAGCTTGGCAAGCGATACGCGCCCGCGCTCCCCGCCGCTTAAATCCCCAATCTTTTTAAATACATCGTCGTTGGTAAATAAAAACGCGGCGAGCGTATTTCGTATCTGTGTATTCGTAAGCTTTGGATAATCGTCTGAGATTTCCTCAAACAGCGTCTTTCCCATATGCAGCACCTGGTGCTCCTGGTCATAGTAGCCGATATGCACGTTTGTGCCAAACGTCACCCGGCCCGCGTCCGCGTCCAAAATGCCATTTATAATTTTCAAAATCGTCGTCTTGCCGGTTCCGTTATTTCCGATCAACGCTACGCGCTCCCCGCGGAAAATGGAAAAGTCCGCCGCGGAAAACAGGCGGTTTCCGCCAAACGATTTTTCCAGCTGTTCGACCATCAGCACGTCATTCCCGCTCGTAATGCATGGCTCTAGCGAAATATGGATATCGGTATTGTCATCCATCGGTTTTTCCAGACGATCGATCTTATCTAGCATTTTCTCCCGGCTTTCTGCGCGTTTTATCGATTTTTCCCGGTTAAACGACTTTAATTTTGCAATAACCTCTTCCTGATGGCGTATTACCTGCTGCTGGTTGTAATAGGCTCGTATCTGCGCTTGACGCAACTGCGCCTTTTTTTTCGCATACGCGGTATAGTTCCCCTGGTAGGCCTGCACCTTGTGCTGGAACACCTCGACCACTTTCGTTACTACCCGGTCTAAAAAATACCGGTCGTGGGAAACGATTAATACGGCGCCTTTATAATTAGACAAATACGTCTCTAGCCACTGGATCGATTCCATGTCCAGGTGGTTCGTCGGTTCATCCAAAAGAAGGATATCCGGTTTTGTCACTAGCAGCCGCCCAAGCGCTACGCGGGTTTTCTGCCCGCCTGAGAGGTTTTTGCTCTTTTTGCCAAATTCGGATTCACAAAAACCCAGCCCGTACAATACGCCAGTGACCTCGCTTTGGTAAGCGTATCCGTCCGCCAGTTCAAACCGGTGCACAAGCTGCTCATATTTTTCCATAAACGTTCCCAGTTCCTCTGGCGCAACCGATTTCATGCAAGCTTCCATCCGGCGGATTTCTTTTTCCATTTCTATGACCGGCTGCTTTGCGGCAAGGACTTCCTCATACACCGTATTGTCATTGCCCATATCCTGGTTTTGCGCAAGATAGCCGATGGTCTTATCCTTTGCGATGGCAACTATGCCCGTATCCGGCGGCAGTTCCTTGACGATAATTTTTAACAGCGTGGATTTCCCCGCGCCGTTGATCCCTACGATCGCCGCTTTTTCATGTTCTTCGATATGGAAGGAAGCATTTTTTAGCACTTCTTCCACTCCAAATGATTTCGATATATTCTGACAGGAAAGTATCATACCGTGAATCTCCTTTTTATAAATCTATTTTTTTATAAATCTATTTTTTTATAAATCTATTTTCTTGTAAACCTGTTCTCTTTTATTAACTGCGTTTTGCTTTATATCCGGGTACCTTGGCAAAAGATAGCGTTTATGGAAATTACAATGTATTATAATCAAAAAAGGAAATCCCGTCAAATTGTATGTATCCTAGGCCTGCGCAACCTTGGGCATGTTTGAAAAACATGGGCGTTTAACAGTGAAATCTGCGTAAATTTAAGGCAATACACGCTTAGGCTGACGCAAAAAACGAAGGGCACGGCTTAAGTTAATGACATTATTTATACCCCTTAAAAAAATGAGAAATAATAGGTTGTTATCCGACAAACCGTGAATATTTTTGTATCCCGGACGCCGGAACCAGGCAGCAGGCCCATTCGGATGTTCCGCTCCGGGATGCAAGAAGTCCTAGGCATTCTGCGAAAGTATTCCA
>CASUON010000230.1 GCA_949457475.1 uncultured Lachnospiraceae bacterium | reverse complement strand
TACAGTGTCCGTACTGTCCACGTCCACCAGACTGTTTTGCATATTTGTATTCCTGATCCACCGGATTCGTAAATGTCTCTTTGTAAGCAACCTGGGGAGCTCCAACATTTGCCTCTACTTTGAACTCACGAAGCAGACGGTCAACGATGATCTCCAGATGCAGCTCGCCCATTCCGGCGATAATTGTCTGCCCTGTCTCCGTATTGGTATGCGCACGGAATGTCGGGTCTTCTTCTGCAAGTTTTGCAAGCGCCTCGCCCATCTTGCCCTGTCCGGCTTTTGTCTTCGGCTCAATCGCAAGCTCGATAACCGGCTCCGGGAACTCCATGGACTCCAGGATTACCGGATGCTGGTCATCACAGATGGTATCTCCTGTCGTAGTGAACTTAAATCCTACTGCTGCTGCAATATCACCGGCATACACTTTATCAAGCTCCGCCCTCTTGTTTGCATGCATTTGCAGGATACGTCCCACACGCTCTTTTTTGCCCTTTGTTGCATTTAATACGTAGGAACCGGAATTCATGGTACCGGAGTAAACACGGAAGAATGCCAGCTTTCCAACGAAGGGGTCTGTCATAATCTTAAATGCCAGTGCAGAGAACGGCTCTTCATCGGAAGAATGTCTCTCAACTTCCGTTCCCTCCATGTCAACGCCTTTGATTGCAGGGATGTCTGTCGGAGCAGGCATATAATCCAGAATAGCATCCAGCAGTTTCTGAACACCCTTGTTGCGGTAAGCAGAACCACAGCATACCGGAATTGCAGTACACTCACAGGTTCCCTTTCTCAGGGCAGCCTTCAATGCCTCTGTAGAAGGCTCCTTCTCCTCAAGATACTCCATCATCAAATCGTCGTCTAATTCACAGATCTTCTCAACCAATTCAGAACGATACAATTCCGCATCATCCTTCATATCATCGGGAATATCGACAATGGAAACGTCCTCGCCCTTATCATCATTGTAAATGTAGGCTTTCATTTCAAACAAATCAATAATTCCCTTAAAATCGTCTTCCTTGCCAATCGGCAGCTGAAGAACGATCGCATTTTTCCCTAAACGTGTCTTAATCTGTTCTACTGCTCCGTAGAAATCTGCTCCCAGAATGTCCATCTTATTGATGAACGCCATTCTCGGTACGTTATAGGTATCAGCCTGACGCCATACGTTCTCGGACTGAGGCTCTACTCCACCTTTTGCGCAGAAAACACCGACTGCGCCGTCCAGTACACGGAGCGAACGCTCAACCTCAACAGTAAAGTCAACGTGTCCCGGAGTATCAATAATATTGATACGATGCTCCAGGGCCCCTGCCTTGGGCTTGCAGTTCTCCTGCTCTGTCCAGTGACAGGTTGTAGCGGCTGAAGTAATCGTGATACCCCTTTCCTGCTCCTGTTCCATCCAGTCCATGGTAGCAGTACCCTCATGAGTATCACCAATCTTATAATTAACACCGGTATAATAAAGAATACGCTCGGTCAATGTGGTCTTCCCGGCATCGATGTGCGCCATAATACCGATGTTTCTGGTTCTCTCTAATGGATATTCTCTTCCAGCCAAGATTTTTTCCTCCTAAAATAAACTGACCAAAATGCACTAGAAACGATAGTGTGCAAACGCCTTGTTTGCTTCTGCCATCCTGTGCATATCCTCTTTCCTCTTAACGGACGCGCCCGTATTGTTCGCCGCATCCATAATTTCGTTTGCCAACCTTTCTTCCATCGTCTTTTCGGAACGGCTCCGTGAAAACGTAGTCAGCCAGCGAAGCGCCAACGCCTGCCGGCGGTCCGGGCGTACTTCAATCGGCACCTGGTAGGTAGCGCCGCCGATACGCCTGGCTTTTACTTCAAGTACAGGCATAATATTATTCATTGCATCTTCGAATACTTCCAGGGCCGGCCTGTCGGTCTTCTTTGCAACCCTGTCAAACGCATGATACACAATTTTCTGGGCGATACCTTTCTTACCATCCAGCATAATATTGTTAATTAATTTTGTAACAACTGTATTATTATAAATTGGATCAGCTAAAACTTCCCTTTTCTGAGTATGTCCTTTACGTGGCACGATACTTCCCTCCTTAATCATTTTTCGCAGCCGGAGCCACAGGCCCCAACAAATGCACTATCCCGATTAATTCAACGGTACTCACATGTTTTGTGTTCGTGCTGAAATATTTATATCAAAGCGGTAACCGGGCAATGCCATGCACTGCACATGACAGGCAATCGCATCCCCCGTACAAATAATTCCAACACTAACCTCTGTCGGCGTACTGCCCTGCAAACGGGCAGCCACACCTTTGATACATTGAGTCATTGCTCCGCTAAAAATTATATATTATTTCTTTTTAGCGTCTTTTGGCCTCTTAGCGCCGTATTTAGAACGGGCCTGACGTCTGTTAGCAACACCTGCTGTATCAAGTGTACCCCTGATGATATGGTATCTTGTACCAGGTAAATCCTTTACCCTGCCGCCGCGGATAAGCACAACGCTATGCTCCTGCAGATTGTGGCCTTCGCCTGGAATATAGCTTGTAACCTCGATCCCGTTCGAAAGACGCACCCTGGCAATCTTACGAAGCGCTGAGTTAGGTTTTTTAGGAGTCGCTGTCTTAACAGCTGTACAAACACCGCGCTTTTGTGGAGAAGCGGAATCTGTCGCTTTCTTCTGTAAAGAATTATATCCTTTCTGAAGCGCCGGAGCTGTTGATTTCTTAGCTGCTGTCTGTCTTCCTTTTCTTACTAACTGGTTAAATGTTGGCATTATTTTCACCTCCTGTTTTTCATCCTGTATCTACTTGCGTATTGTAGAATTACTACATGTTACACGCTATAGTATTATATAAAGATAAGATCGAAAAGTCAAGGAAGATTTTGCTTTTCAGCATATTGCACTATATGATCCATATTTTTCCCCATTATTAGAAAAAAATACCACCCGGAAGTATTTCTTCCGGGCGGCACCTTGATTAGATTATAAAATGTTTTACATAAGGCCAGCGGACGTTAGATAGAAAACTACTCAAATGCGGCCAGCTCCTCTTCCGGCTTTTGTTCTGCCTCTTCTTCCATATATTCATCGGCAGGCGCCACTTCATCCGAAATGGTGCGCGCAGACTGCATCCCCAGCTTATCGTCAAATGGATGCCCGGTAAACGCGCCCCCGGTAATACCGCTATCCGCTACGCCCCTATGCTCGGCTTCCTTCCCGTCCATTCCCGCAGGCTCCGCCGCCGGCTCAAAATCGAGCGTATCCTCTTCTCCGAAGAGTTCTTCTTCTTCATTCAAGTCAGAATCCAGCTTCACGCTACGGTAGCGCTTCATGCCTGTACCGGCAGGAATCAGTTTACCGATAATGACATTTTCCTTCAGGCCGATCAATGGATCGATCTTGCTCTTAATAGCCGCTTCGGTCAATACTTTTGTCGTTTCCTGGAACGAAGCCGCTGACAGGAATGAGTTTGTCGCCAAGGACGCTTTGGTAATCCCAAGCAGTACCTGGATGCCTTCCGCCGGCTCCAAGCCCTCGTTTATCAGCTTTTCATTGACGTCTTCAAATTCCAGGCTGTCTACAAGCGTCCCAGGTAGGAAATCGGAATCTCCGTTATTCTCTATCCGGATTTTCTTCAGCATCTGGCGTACGATGACTTCAATATGCTTATCGTTGATATCCACGCCCTGCAGGCGGTATACGCGCTGTACTTCGCGCAGCAGGTAGTCCTGGACGGCGCGTACCCCTTTGATCTTTAAAATATCATGTGGGTTTACTGAACCTTCGGTCAGCTCATCCCCGGCTTCTAACTCTACGCCGTCCATAATCTTAATACGCGAACCGTATGGGATCAAGTACGTCTTGGATTCGCCCGACTCCTGGTTCGTTACAATAATCTCACGTTTTTTCTTCGTATCTTTTAAGGTGGCGACGCCGCTGAATTCGGTAATAATGGCAAGTCCTTTCGGCTTTCTGGCTTCAAACAGCTCCTCTACACGAGGGAGACCTTGCGTAATATCATCGCCGGCTACGCCGCCCGAGTGGAACGTACGCATTGTCAGCTGCGTACCTGGCTCGCCGATCGACTGCGCCGCGATAATGCCAATCGCTTCACCGACCTGTACCGACTGCCCGGTCGCCATATTCGTGCCATAACATTTCGCGCACACGCCAGAATGCGATCGGCAGGTTAAGATCGTACGGATTTTCACTTTTGTGATCGGTTCGCCGTTTTCATCAACGCCAATACGCATAATCTTTGCGGCCCGGCTTGGCGTAATCATATGGTTTGCTTTTACTAATACATTTCCGTCTTTATCACAGATCGTCTCGCAGGAAAATCTGCCGGTCAGCCGTTCTTGCAGCCCTTCAATCTCTTCCTTGCCATCCATAAACGCCGTTACTACCATACCGGGTATTTCGCGGTCCTGCCCGGCGTTGCAGTCTGATTCGCGCACGATCAGCTCCTGCGACACGTCTACCAGACGCCTTGTTAAATACCCGGAGTCCGCGGTACGCAGCGCCGTATCGGACATCCCTTTTCTGGCGCCATGCGCCGACATGAAATATTCCAGTACGTCAAGCCCTTCACGGAAGTTGGACTTGATCGGCATCTCGATCGTCCGCCCGGTCGTATCCGCCATCAGCCCGCGCATGCCCGCCAGCTGTTTGATCTGTTTATCCGAACCACGGGCGCCGGAATCAGCCATCATAAAAATATTGTTGTATTTATCAAGGCCGGAAAGCAGCGCATGGGTAAGCTCGTCGTCCGTTTCTTTCCAGACTTCAACGACTTCCTTATAGCGCTCTTCCTCGGTGATCAATCCACGCCTGTACTGCCTAGTAATCCTATCCACAGTATTTTGTGCCGCGTTAATCAGTTCCGGTTTTTGCGGCGGGACTGTCATATCGGAAATCGATACGGTCATGGCAGCCCGGGTGGAATATTTATATCCCATAGATTTAATATCATCTAATACTTCCGCGGTCTTGGTAGCGCCGTGTACGTTGATGACTTTTTCCAGAATCTGTTTCAGCTGTTTTTTTGCCACATGAAAATCGACTTCCAGCACCATTTCATTTTCTGGCAGGCTCCGGTCTACAAACCCGAGGTCCTGCGGGATGATTTCATTAAACAAAAACCTTCCAAGCGTGGATTCGATTGTTTCTGTCTTGACCGTCCCATCCGGCATTGTTTTGCTGACGCGCACGTGGATTCGGCTGTGCAGCGTACATGCCTGGTTTTCATACGCTAGGATCGCTTCATTTACATTTTTATAATAATTGCCTTCGCCCAAAGAACCCGGACGTTCCTGCGTCAGGTAGTAAATGCCAAGCACCATATCCTGCGAAGGCACGGCCACTGGCCCGCCGTCGGATGGTTTTAGCAAGTTGTTCGGCGACAGGAGCATAAAGCGGCATTCCGCCTGCGCTTCCTGGGAAAGCGGCAGATGCGCCGCCATCTGGTCGCCGTCAAAGTCGGCGTTATAAGCCGTACATACAAGCGGATGCAGCTTGATCGCC
>CASUON010000229.1 GCA_949457475.1 uncultured Lachnospiraceae bacterium | reverse complement strand
GGCGCAGGCTATGTGTCTCGCGCAGCAGCATCCCAAACACAGTTGCAGACGCCCCGGCAGGCTACCCTGCTTGCAGGCGCAGGCTATGTGTCTCGCGCAGCAGCATCCCCAGCGCAATTACAAACGCCACACAATCCGCAATCGGCGCCGCATACATCGCACCGTCGAGCCCGAAAAATTTTGGCAGCAAGACCAGCAGCGGCAGCAAAAACAGGATCTGCCTCGTCAGCGACATAAACGCGCCCGCAGCCGCTTTTCCGATCGACGTAAACATATTTGCGACAATCGGCTGAAACTGGTTGGCAAATGTAAAGAACATATAAATCCGAAAATACCGCTCCGCAAACCGGAAATATTCTTCACTACCTTCCCCGAATACCCCGATGATCTGCCTTGGGAATATCTGGAAACACAAAAATGCAATGATGGAAATTACGGTAGCGCAGGCAATGGATTTCCATACGGCTTCCACTACGCGTTTATATTGCTTCGCGCCGTAATTAAAACTGACGATCGGCTGCATGCCCTGGGAAATGCCGATTACGATGGAGAAAAACATCATGCCCACTTTTGAAATAATTCCGGCGCAGGCAAGCGGGATGTCGCCGCCATATACAGACTGCGCGCCGTAAATTTTAAGCACATTGTTCAATACGATCTGTACGACCATCATCGCCAGCTGGTTGATGCAAGGAGACATGCCAAGCTTTGCCGTATTGCCCCAGCAGGCTGCCTTCGGCTTTAAATGCGCGGCGCCAAGGTGCACTGTTTTAAAACGCGTCAGATATAACGCTACCAAAATAGCTGACACAACCTGTCCAATTACAGTCGCCCACGCGGCGCCTTCTATCCCCATGTGGAACGTAGTCATAAACAGCGCATCCAGCACCGTATTGACAATTGCCCCTGCCAGCGTGCAAAACATGGAAAACCGCGGGCTGCCGTCCGCCCGGATCAGGCTGGAGCCTCCGGTCGTAAAAATCAGGAATGGAAAACCGATAGATGTGATGCCCGTATAAGCCAGTGAATAGTCCAGCGTCTGTTCCGTCGCCCCAAACAGGATCATCATCGGGTTTAAAAACAGTTTTGTAAAAATGCATAGCCCAAGGCCGATCAAAAAGCACATGCTGATCGCGTTGCCGGCATATTCAGCTGCTTTTTGCTCATCCCCGCGCCCCAGGTTCAGATTGTAATTCGCTGCCCCGCCAATCCCGCACATCAGGGAAATTGCCGTGCAGCTCATCGTCAGCGGAAACGCCACATTGGTCGCCGCATTTCCAAGCATGCCCACATATTGGCCAATGAAAAACTGGTCAACGATATTATATAATGCGCTGACCAGCATTGCGATGATGCTCGGGATTGCAAATTCCGCCAAAAGCCTTCCGACCGGCTTGGTTCCAAGCGGGTTTGTCTCCTGTTTTATCGTTTGTACTGCCATAATCAACCTTCTTTCTTTTTCGTCGTGCACATCGCCAAAAAAACAAGCGCCGTCCCGGCAAAAATAAACAAATCCGCAATATTAAATACCGTCTTGCGGAAACGTTTCGGGCCGAAGCCAAAGCGGAAATAATCAACGACATGCCCCTTTGCCAGACGGTCATAGAGGTTTCCCGCCCCTGCGCCCGCCACAAAAGCCAGCCCCAGTTTCGCCATCCTGGAGCCTTTTTGGAAAAGCAGACGCAGCAGCTCCGTACATACGCCGCCTAGAACCGCGGCATGTATGCAAAGTATCGCTTTTGGCGAACCGCTCAGTAAATTTCCAAAAGCCCCGGTATTATAAAATTTCTTTAAAATAATTTTGCCGCCGGCTACTGCCTGCTCTTCGTTTAACGCGCGGGATTCATCCATATATTTTTTTACCCAAAAATCGCACCCACAGATAGCGGCAATGATAAGTAAATATACCATAAAAATCCTCCTTTCCCTTATTTCGTACCCATATTTTACCGCAGTCGGAAAATTTTCTCAAGTTGAAATTTCCCTTATTTCTATTGTATAGCTTACCCACAATTTCTGTTTTTAAGCCGCCTGGAGCAATATTTTAGCCATTTTTTATCCAATCCCAGCCGCCTAGCCACCCTATCAAAATACCACTATAAAGGTCGGCAAAAAACTCCATCCGGACAACTTGGATGGAGTTTTTCGTTTCTTGTTTCTAATTTCTTCTTACTTCTTCTATTTTCTTCTATTTTTTTCCGGGAAATTGTGCGAACCCCCAATCCCCGAGCATGTCTGAAAATTGCTCTCCGCCAATCCCTAAAACCGGAAATCGCGTTCCCCATGCTGGATGTTCGCAATATATTCCTCCGCCTTCCTTCGCACGGTTTCATTTGGAATCTTACGCAGTTCTTCCGCAATCAGCTTTTCGCCGAGCGATTTTGTCTTCTCAGACGCGTAATCTTCCAAGTATTCCTTGAGCGTCATTAAAGCGTTCGGATGGCAGCAGTTGACGATCTGCTTGCTTTTGAGCAGTTCCATAAAGCGGTCCCCGGTACGTCCCGCCCGGTAGCACGCGGTGCAAAAACTCGGCACATAGCCAAGCTCCATCAGCCAGTATACGACTTCCTCCAACGTCCGGCGGTCGCTGACGTCAAACTGCGCCGAATTATCTTCTTCCGCTTCTTCCTCATAGTAGCCGCCAACGCTGGTCCTGGAGCCGCCGCTTATTTGCGAAATCCCAAGATGCAGTACTTTTTTGCGCGTCTGCGCAGACTCCCTGGTAGATACGATCATGCCCGTATACGGAACGGCAATCCGGATACATGCCACAATCTTTTCAAACATTTCATCCGAAATCCCATTGTCAAATACATCCGGGTCGATATCATCCGCGCGGCGCACCCGCGGCACGCTGATCGTATGCGGGCCGACGCCTTTATACGCCTCCAGATGCTCCGCATGCATAATAATACCGGTAAAATCATAACGGTAGCTGTTTAGCCCGAACAATACGCCAAGCCCAACGTCATCGATGCCGCCGTCCATCGCACGGTCCATCGCTTCGGTATGGTATGCATAATTGCTCTTTGGCCCAGTCGGATGCAGTTTTTCGTACTGTTCCTTGTGATAAGTCTCCTGGAATAAAATATACGTGCCAATGCCAGCTTCTTTCAGTTTCCGGTAATCTTCCACCGTCGTAGCGGCAATATTGACGTTGACGCGGCGGATCGCGCCGTTTTTATGTTTGATGCTATAAATCGTATGGATGCATTCCAAAATATATTCTAACGGATTGTTTACCGGGTCTTCGCCTGCTTCCAGCGCCAGCCGCTTATGCCCCATATCCTGGAGCGCAATCACTTCGCGCCTTACCTCTTCCTGCGTCAGTTTTTTCCTTGCAATATGCTTGTTTTTGGCATGGTATGGGCAGTATTCACAGCCGTTTATGCAGTAATTGGAAAGGTACAACGGCGCGAACATAACGATGCGGTTCCCGTAAAACTCCTGTTTGATCTGCTCTGCGAGCTTATAAATCTCCCGGTTGCGGTCTTCCAGTTCACAATCCAGCAATACGAGCGCTTCTTTGTGGGAGATGCCTTTCATTTTTCTTGCCTTTTCCAAAATTTCATCAATCAGCGCTCCGTTTGCCTTGTTTTTCTCTGCATATTCCAGGCATGCGCAAATCTCCTCGTCGCTAATAAATTCTTCCGCCTTCGGCGACATGACATTATACATTTTCATCCTCCTCAATCTTTTTTCTATTTACAAATGGGCCGCTTTCTTTCGTCCAGCTGCTGCTTAAAATCCAGGCGTATCCTACGCAGGCACTTTGGAATACGCCACCTTCGCGGACACGCCGCTGATGCGCCCAATTTTCCCGGACAGGCTGCTGATCACATCCGCCGGCGCATCCACGGCGATACTGATTAGCGACACGCCGCGCGCCCTGTGCGGAATGCCCATCCTGCCGATAATATATGTTCCATAATCGTGCAAAAGCCCGTTTAATTCATGCACGCTTCCCTCCTTCTCCACAACAACCGCAATTACGGCAAGCTTTGTCAGGGCCGTCTGTGCTTCTGTTTCCATAGGCAATGATCCTTTCTATATTATAAATATATATATTTATATGCTTTTTATATTTTACAACTTATACCTGTGTCCGTAAACTCTACCAATTGCCACCGACCCGCGGGCACTGCCGCTCCAAGCAATATGGCAAATTTTATCGTTTGTAAGAAGGGCGTTATCAATCGTATGCTATCTGGTCTAAAATACCGTTTAAATAAGCGATCGCAACGCCGTAGTTTGTCATCGGCACGTGCTGCTCCTTCGCCTGGCCTACCCTGGCCATCACATATTTGCGGTTAAACATACATGCGCCGCACTGGATTACCAGCCTGTAAAGCGATAAATCCTGCGGGAAATCCGCCCCCGAGACGACCTCTATGGCCAGCCCGCTGCCGGCCCGCCGGCGCAGCAGCCGCGGCAGCTTTACACGGCCGATATCTTCTTCCAGCGGCGCATGGGTACAGCATTCCGCGATCAGGACTTTATCCTGCTCCATCAGCGCCCCGATCACTTTTGCCCCCTCTACGAAATAATGGATATCCCCTTTATACGCCGCGAACAGGGTGGAAAATGAAGTCAGCCGGCTTTCTTTTGGCTTTTGTTCATATACCGCCTGGAATGCCTGCGAATCCGTAATAATCAGCTTGGGCGGCTGTTTCAATGCGCCAAGCGCCTGGCTTAATTTATCGGTCGTCACACACATGGCCAGGCATTTCTTATCCAGCAGCTCCCGCAATGTCTGTACCTGCGGCAGGATCAGCCGCCCTTTCGGTGCCTGGATATCCTGCGGCATAACAAGCAGGGCCAAGTCCCCTTCCCCCAGCAGGTTGCCGGTAATCAAACGCTCCGCTTCTTTTGCGCACGCCTCGTCCGCCAGCTTTTTGATCAGATCCCCGACGCCTTCTTTTGTCAGCGCGCTCACCAGCAGGGGTTTCTTTTGAAACTGCCCTTCCATTCTGTGCGCGATTCCTTCTCGGTCTGTGCACAAGTCTATTTTATTGGCTACCAAGACCACTGGTGTATCCTTTTTTTCCAGAAATTCCTTCCACAATTTTTCTTTGTAAAGAAGTTCTTCTATATTTCCAGTACTATTTTCCAGCTCCTGCCCATCGCATACAAGTACGGCCACATCCGCCTGTTTTGCGGCCCGTTTCGTCATTTCCACGCGCCTGGCGCCCAGCTCGCTTTCATCGTCGAACCCTGCCGTATCGACCAGTACGCAAGGGCCGATCCCATGGATTTCCATAGGCTTTTTCACCGGGTCTGTCGTCGTCCCGCTGACCTTAGATACAATTGCGATTTCCTGGCCTGCCAGCGCGTTCATCAGGGAAGATTTCCCGCTGTTCATTTTTCCAAAAAACGCAATGTGCGTCCGCTCCGCGCTGGGCGTATCGTTTAACGTAGTCCCCATTTTACTCCTTTCCACCAAATACGGCCGATGTACCTATAGACGCCGCCGTCCAAACACGCTCTAGAGCGTGTTTGAAAAATGCTTTCCGTAAGATGTGCTTCACATTTTGTGG
>CASUON010000228.1 GCA_949457475.1 uncultured Lachnospiraceae bacterium | reverse complement strand
AAGAATTATCTGATCACTCATGTTATAAATCTCCTGCCTTATACCCAATCCCCCATACGGTAATAATGTATCTGGGATTACGGGGATCGTCCTCGATTTTCGTCCTCAGCCTGCTGATATGGACATTTACCACATTTTCATCCCCTAGATACGCGTCGTTCCATACAAGGGAGTAGATCTGTTCCTTTGTGTATACTTTCTTTGGATTTTGCAGCAGTAGTTTTAGGATTTCAAACTCCTTCGCCGTAAGCTCGATAGCCTTTCCCTGCTTTTTTACAGAGTAATCGTTTAGGTCCATCGTCAGGGCCCCTTTGGTAAGGACCGGCTGCTGCAAGAAAGCCCCCGCGCAATACTGTGTCGTCCTTCTGATATTGGCTTTTATACGCGCCAGCACTTCCGTTACAGAAAACGGTTTCGTAATATAATCGTCCGCGCCCATCCCAAGTCCAAGCGTCTTGTCGGAATCTGTGTCTTTCGCCGAAAGGATGATAATCGGTACATTATTGCATTCCCGGATTTTTCGCATCACTTCCATGCCGCTCTTTTTTGGTATCATTAAATCAAGCAGTACCAGTCCAAAATCGTCGGAAAAGAACTTTTTACAGGCGCTCTCCCCGTCGGACGCGGTAATGACGTCATAATTTTCTGTCATTAAAAAGTTTTGCAACATTGCGCTGATCTCTATATCGTCTTCCACCAATAAGATTTTCATGGCACCTTACCTCCCGTATATAAAAATAAAACTACGATTTCTACAGCCAACAAAACCAGCAGGGCATACAGCAGCGCCGGACAGGCCGAAACGGCCCCCGCAAGCAGCAGCATGGCTACCGGAACCATATATTTGCGCGGATGGTGCCACAAGTCGCTTTCAATCTTCCAGCTACGGACGGGATAAAACCACTCCAGCAGCACAGACAGCACCGCGCTTTGCAGGGCAAAGAAAACAGCCCCTGCAAGCATAAAGACAGTGACGCCTCCGTTCTGTAACTGCCAGCTGGAAAGGAATATCACATCCGCAGCCATATTGCACAAGAAGATAAATAGGCAGTATGGAATGCAAAAGCGCCGTTTCTGCCCGGGCAGGAGACGAACCGCCTGCTCCAGGTCGCGGTCACAAGACAGCAGGATACAGATAGGCGTATTCAAGGATAAAATTGCAAACCCCACCGCAACAACGGACAGGCCAGCCATTTCCCTAAGGAAATACGGCATTCCAACAGCTACGCACCACATCACAGCAGTATTACATAGATAATTCTTATGGCATCCCAGATACCGGAAAAAATACCGCCATATAAGGCATACGGCCGTCCCCGCTGTAAACGCTAATGGCTTTTGCCGCCTGCTAAGCCTGCCGGATCGCGCGAACCAAAGGGGCATTGCGCAACGCGTACCGCGTGCCGGCTCTTGCCGCCTGCTAATCTTTCCGGATCGCGCGGCATATGCCCTTCCACGCTGTGACCGCCGAGGGCTTTGGCTGTAAAAGGCATATCCGTCCGCCTTCCACAAAACCAATGCAGCGGCCAGGATGCTCACGAGCAGCAATAGGCCAAGCAAAAAACGGTTTCCCACAAACAAAATGGCGGCCGCTATGGCAGCAGTCCATAGCCCGCCCGCGTACCAATATTTTCTTAAGGAGTAGACTGCGGCGGCCATAAGTACCGCATGAATCATACAGATCATAATTCCCATAACCTCTACCGGTTTCCAGGCGGAAACAGCCAACAGGACCGCCAAAAGCAGCCCTGTCTTTGTAAGAACCGTATAAGCGCCCAACGCCGCCACATAAGAAAAAACAAACTCCCGGGGGCCAATAGGCAGCATCAGCATATGCCTCAGTTCCTTCGCGTTATCTTTGGATGAAAGCGCCTGCCACATCACGCCGGCGGTAAATGCGCTTATCATCAGGATGCGGACATACGGAGCAATCTGTATCTGGAAGTCTGCGATCGATAGGCCCCAAAATACGACCGCATCCATCAAAAGCGTCTGTGGCAGCCGCTCATAGTGTGCCCCAAACAGTTTTTTTGCAAAGGCCCTACCTGTCATTTTCATCATGCAAAGCCTCCCGGATTTTCGCGGCGTCGATCTGCCCGCGTTCAAATGTCTGCCGAATTTTTCCGTCCTCCAGGACAAATACCCGGTCAGAAGTCAGCGTAATGCTCTCTAGGATATGGGAGGAAAACAAAACGGTCCCACGCTCCTTATACCCCAAAATCTGCTGGTACAGATATTCCGTACTCTGGAAATCCAAGCCATTGACGGGCTCGTCCAAAAGCAGCAGCCTAGGTTTTAAAGCAAACGCCGTAATGAGAAACGCTTTTTTCCGGTTTCCGGTCGAAAGCTCCCGTAACAGGGTATTTGTATATGCCTCAAAATGGAACCCTTGTACCAGCTTTGGCACATCCGCGGCTTCCCGGCCATAGGCGGCACATACATAGTCTATGTATTCCTGGAAGGTAAAATACGAAAAAGAATTGTCCTCGGCAAACACCGTATAGCGGCAGCGCTTAAAATCCTGTTTCCGCACATCCACGGAAGAACCGCAAAAAGAAATGCCGTCTGAGCGGAAGGTAGGGAGCAGGCCGGAAAGTACTTTTAAAAATGTGGTTTTCCCGGCCCCGTTTAACCCAATCAGCCCTGCCGCCTCATGCCCGGCCAGTGTAAAAGAAAAATCCGACAGTACCTTTTTTTCATTATCGTACCATGCGCTCAGGTTTTTCACAGTCAGGAGCGCTTCTTCCATCCTACCTTCCTCCTTTGCCGTCCTTATCGTTTTTCCATCCCGCATATGTAAAGTACAAAAAAATGGCTGCCAAAACCAGGTAAAGCCCCATCATCGGGAAATTTGCGGATACCCCGCATACAATAGCCGCGGCCAGCCAGATCAGCCCAATCACTCCACGAATATAAATATGGCGCATTTTCTTCCCCTCCTTTATCAAAAAATCATTCCCGCCATCTTACGGAAAGCATTTTTCAAACACGCTCCATACGCCCGAATACCATCAAGTCGTACATTTTATGATAACCCGCCTAAAATACCAAAACAACGAAATTGCTGTGAAATGCATTCTAGCTGATGCAAAATGAAAAGGTATGATAAAGGAATAAATCGTAGCGCCTCAAGACGTGCCGGCCTTTCCAAAAGGCTTGAAAACCCCCCTGGCATATGCTTTTAAATAAACATACGCCTCCTCTTTTCGAAAAGCCAGCGCCATGCACAGGCCCGATACCAGTACACAGAAGCATAACTGCACACAAAGGCATACCCATGGCTGCCCTACCCGGATGCGCCTACATCCATTGCGGGCAAGAAATGCCGCGCACCCAGTCACGGCCGCATACTTTGCCTGTTGCAGCATGTACCTGCGGACCCCTTTTTGAAAATAATATTTAAACAGCATCCACGTCTCATATAAAAAAGACATGAAAAACGTGCTGATAATCGTACCCGCTACCGTCCCGGCAATGCCAAACCGTATAGCCAGCGGGATGGAAAATAGCAAGTTTAGCGCCGACTCTGCCAAAGGCTTGTAACGGATACGCCAATAAAACCCCACCGCACGCTTAAAGGTCACTACCGTAGCGCGTATCCCCTCCAAGTAGAAGGCGAAGACAATGACGAAAAACGTAGGCGCAGGCAGCACATATTCCGGGCCTGCCCATAGCCGTATAAAAGGCTGCATCAGGCATACCACGCAAACGCAACATGTACAAAACATCCATGCATCGATAAAAAGTACCCTGTAAAATGTTTTTTCCACATGGTCTTTCCCATACGAAACGCTTAAATTTCCAATACTTGCAGTAATCGCGTCAAAGAAACGGTATGCCGCCGTCTGGATCGCGTGGATGACTAACGTATAATTGGAATACAGCCCTACAGAGACAAACCCGCAAAATTTCGAAATAATTAGATGATCGGTCGCATAGACAACGACTTCCCCGATCTTTTGAAAAACAAGCGCATATCCATTTTTTTTCATGGCATGTATGACCTTGGCGTCAATTTTTTTAACATGCTTGTCTTTTAAATAAGGGTACATACGATCTGCCACTACGGATACGGCCATATTTTCTACGGCCGATACGAGGATCATTACACTTAGGTACAACACATAGCTTTGGAAGCAAACAAGGACTATGATCTGCAGAATTTTTAGCAGGATGCCCGACAGCACCGATATCAGGGACGTAACATATTCTTTCTGGTTGCATATAATCAGTGCGCGTTTATACGTAAAAAAGTAGCTGATACCGGAATTTGCCAGATAAAGAAAATAATACAGGTACATATGCTCGATCGTTTCCGGCATTTCTTTTATAAAATACGGAAGAAACGGCGCAAGCACGCCCCCTGCCGCTAACACAACAGCCCCTGTCGCCCGGTAAAGGTTTCGGTAAAGCCTTAAAACCGACTTTAACGTTTCGATATCGTTTTCTTTTAACGGCTTATACAAGGCGAAATTTATCGCGGAACCGATTCCCAGTTCCGCAAGCGATAATAAAGACAAAATATTGGAAAACAATCCGTTCATCCCCAGAAACTCTTGCGGCAGCAGATGGATAAACTGGCTACGGGTGATAAACTGCAGTAGCAGCGTTACCGCATATGCCATTTCAGAGAAGAAAATATTTTTGGCGCTGTTTTTTATTCTGGATCCCATAGCTTATTTCCCTCGGCCCTTGAAGTAGTTATTCGCTTTCTGGATACCGCGCAGCCCCCTATTTACAACCCTTCCCATATGCCTTCCGAATATCCGGTTGACCCGCTGGCTTTGCCTGATCTGCTTTTTTTCCTCAGCCGTATGCCAAGACGCATGATACCAGTGGATGCTATACGTATTTTTTGTGATTTTTAAACGGCGGTTATAAAAACAAAGGGGCGCAAAATAATCAGCGGGAAAGATATCAATATCCTGTATTTTCTGCCGCCTGCCAGTTGTCCTAAGCCCATATGTTTTTAAAAATTCCGTCGTATAAGCAGGGGAAGGCGTCAGGTTTAGCGTCCCATCGTCATTGAGAAAAGAACACGCATGGTATGCCTCACGCATCTGCTTTATGAGCGGGTTCCCTTTTTCTGCTCCAAAGCCCAATCCAAGCGCTACGAAATTGCGGTCTTCAAACCCCATAAAGGCCTTGCAGCTCAACAAGCCGTCAAGATTGCGGATGACTTCCACATCCGTATCTAAATATATGCCACCCTCCTGGTAAATAATATCCAGCCTGGCATAATCAGGGACAAACCCCCATACTTGGGATTCATATGCCTGTTTCATATAGGTACATTTCGTAATATCATAATTCGACTCATTCCATTCAATGACCTCATAGTCTGGGCAAAATTTCTTCCAGCTCTCTATACAGGCCCTGTTCTTGCCTGCAATCGGCCTAGGCCCGACCCAAAAATAGTGGATTTTCTTAGAAATCATATGCCAACCTCATCGTATCCGTTTCATTTGCAATACGGTTTGCCCTCTTTAAACAAATTAGGCAAACATTTTTTTATCATACCGCTTAGTTTATCATAATGTCCCGGCGTAGCAATAAACAAAAGC
>CASUON010000227.1 GCA_949457475.1 uncultured Lachnospiraceae bacterium | reverse complement strand
TAAATTCTCCGCGAAATGGGGAGTGCAGATGGCGGGAATGATTTTTCAAACGCGCTCTAGCCCTATCGGCATTTAGCGGCAATCGTGTAACTGTTCCTGTACATACTCCGTGGCAAGTATTTTCCGTACCGTGCCTTCGACGTCCAGGCGCGTCGTATTATGGGACGTATAAGCCGTTGTCATATGCGTTTGCGCCCCGGCATGGCCTTTCGTGAAATACTTGTCATAGTTTAAGCCGCGGGTGTCCGCGCCCACGCGGTAGTAGCCCCCCATATCTTCGCACCGCAGCGCCTCTTCGCTTGTCATCAACGTCTCATACAGCTTTTCCCCATGGCGGGTGCCGATTATTTCCATACCGGTATCCCCAAAGATGCACTGCACCGCCTTCGCCAGCGTCCCGACCGTGCAGGCGTCCGACTTCTGGATAAACAAATCGCCCGGGTTGGCATGCGCAAAGGCGAACTTTACTAGGCTGACCGCTTCGTCCAGGTTCATAAGAAACCGCGTCATATCCGGGTCTGTAACCGTAATCGGGGCGTTGTTTTTAATCTGCCTGATAAACAGCGGGATCACCGACCCCCTGGAACACATCACATTGCCATACCTTGTACAGCAGATTATGGTGCCGCCGCGCTCTGCCGCCACGCGGGCGTTCGCCCCCGCCACGTGTTCCATCATTGCCTTGGACGTCCCCATTGCATTGACCGGGTAGGCCGCTTTGTCGGTGGAAAGGCAGACCACCTTTTTTACGCCGGCCTCTACCGCCGCATGCAGGACGTGGTTGGTGCCTTCCACGTTTGTCTGCACCGCTTCCATCGGAAAAAACTCGCAGCTTGGCACCTGCTTAAGCGCCGCCGCGTGGAATACATAATCCACGCCAGGCATGGCGTCGCGCACGGACTGCGGGTTTCGGACATCCCCGATATAGAATTTCACCTTTGCGGCGCTGTCCATATCTTCGGCCTGGAGTTTGTGCCGCAGGTCGTCCTGCTTCTTCTCATCGCGGGAGAAGATACGGATTTGCCCGATATCGGTATGTAAGAAGTGCTTTAAGACGGCATGGCCAAAAGAGCCCGTGCCGCCTGTGATGAGTAGTGTTGCACCGTTGAATGCGCTCATTGATACTGTAAGCCTCCTGTTCATCATTTTTTCAAAGGTAATCGTATTTTCTTTCGCAGCCTGCTCTCCCAAATATAAACTAAGATTCCAAAAGAAAAACAGGCAGTAAACGAAATCAGTATTTCGCAGGCCCTATCGCAGGCCCTATCGCAGGCCGACGGCTCCGGAAATAGATAACGGTAAAACATATTTGCGCCAAACCCATAAGATACAAGCTGCACCAGATAAAAAAGCGCGTTTCTTTTTGTCTGACTATTGTCCAACATTCTGACCCCCGCCTATTTCCATTTCATTTGTAACATTTTTACATGCTTTCTCCATAATGGAAGAAACGATCAGCCGCACGTTCCTTAGGGCTTTAACTTCTTTCGGCTTATATACTACCTTAAATTCATCCTGTATGGCAGAAATAAGCAGTACCTGATGCAAGCTGTCCCAATTTGCCAGGTCGGCAGGGGAGGTATCCTCTCCTATGGCAAGCGCCTGGTCGTCAAATACATTTTTGAATATCCGTTCCAGTTTTGTTAAAATTTCTTCTTTTTCCACACCGCTTTCCTCCACGTTTTGCCTGATTCAATAATTCTTATGTCCTTTATCTAAATATTGTGTAATATAATCCTCCACTCCGGCTTCAACCTCTGTAAATGATCTTGTATAGCCAGCTTCAGAAAGCTTCTTCATTTCCGCCTTTGTGTAATACTGGTATTTATCCCGCAAATGTTCCGGCATATCAATATATTTAATATTTGGCTTCATGTTCAAGGCATGGAACATTGCTTCACAAAGTTCCGCAAAAGTCCGTGCGCGGCCTGTTCCCACATTAAAAAGCCCATTTACATGCGGATGTCCAAGCATCCATTTGACCACTTCACAAATATCCTTTACGTAAATAAAATCCCTTAGTTGCCCTCCATCTTCATATTCTAGGCTGCAGGATTTAAAAAGCCTGATCTCACCATACGCCTTGATCTGATGAAATCCATGGAATACCATGCTCGCCATATCTCCTTTATAATACTCATTCGGCCCGTATACGTTAAAAAACTTTAACCCCACATACTGCTTCGGCTTCGATTTTGCCTGATGCTTTACCCATTGGTCAAATAAATGCTTTGCGTAGCCATAAGCATTTAGCGGCATAAGCTTATCTATATCCATCTTGTCATCAAATCCAAATCTACCGTCCCCATATGTAGCCGCCGATGAAGCATAAATAAAACTTATCTGTTTTTGCGCACAATAATTCCAAAGTTGTTTGGTAAACGCAAAGTTATTGTTCCATAAATAATCGAAGTTTTTTTCTGTAGTTGAAGAACACCCCCCCCATATGTATAATTGCAGAAACATTGTCCAAGGAAGGCAGGACTGATAAAAACTCCGACTTGTGGATATAGCTAATATATTGTTTGTTTCTTATATTCATCCACTTGTCTGTACATGCAATGTTATCGACAATCAAAATATCTGGTATTCCTGCGTCATTTAATGTCCTGACTATACAACTTCCGATAAACCCTGCACCACCTGTAACAATTACCATGATCATTTCCTCCATAAAACGCAATGCGCTGTCCTTTGCGCTATACGTCTTTTTTGTAGCCACACAATTCCTGCTGTTCGTTGGCCAAATACTGTTTTACACACGCCCTAATCGCCTCCCCTTCGGTTGGATGCGGGAAACAATACGTTAAGATATCATCCGCCGTTTTCCCCTCTTGAACCAGTATCTGGAAAATGCTAATAAGCTCGCACGCATAGGCGCTGGAAATCGCCGCGCCTATCAGACGCCGCTTTGTATCAAATATCATTTTCACAAACCCCGTGTTATCCATCCCTCCATGGTCGGCAACATACCTTCCGCTGTAATTCATCGAAACTTTTTGCATGCGGCAACGCCCTTTGTCAATATCCGCGCTTTCCATAATTCCGACCTGCGCGCATTCCGGCGAGAGGTATATGGCTTTTGGGATTACGTAGCGGCCCTCTTCCGCCTTCCCGCTATGAAAATATGCGGCTGCCCTCCTGGCGTCTTCGATTGCTTTATGCGCTAGCATGGCGCTGCCGCATGCGTCGCCAATTACAACGATGTTATTTTGTTTCGTTTTGTATGGGCCTGGAAAACAAGCACGTTCAATATCCAAATCCTGGAAAATACTCCGCTCCGGCTCCCTCCCGGAACTTAAATATACTTTGGAACACGCAATGTCTTTCTCATTCCCTTCGCTGTCTGTATAAAAAACAGTGCCCTCGCTGACCGCTTCGATAGCAACTCCAGTCCATATTTTTATGCCCTTTGCCTCCAGCGATTTTCTTGCGGCATGGGCAAGATCACGGTCAAATCCAAACAAGATATCCGTCCTTTTTTCCAGTATCGTAATGTTGCTGCCAAAAGACGCAAAGCAATCCGCCATTTCTACCCCAGATACGCCGCCTCCGATAATAACCAGGCTCTTAGGTATTTCTTCTAAATCAAACAGTTGCGCGTTCGTACATACAAACCCGTTTTGGATTTCCTCTTCTATCCCTGGTAAATAGCCCGTAACCGTTTTCGACCCGGTAGCTAATACTAGGTTCTTGCAAAAAACAGTATCGATGTTTATACGGACTTCGATCCAGCCCTTTTCCTGCGCATACGTAGCGTATCCATAGATAATATCAACTTTCGCATGTTTTAACTGTGCAGCCATCCCTTCGCGCAAAGAATCTACAACACGGTTTTTCCTTTCGCGCGCCTGTAAAAATCCGCTACGAAGCCAAAGCCGCATATCCTGCGGATTCGCAAATCCCCCTTCTTGAAAACACTTGGAAACGCAGTCCATCTGATGCGCATAAGCCAAATAGGATTTTGAAGGGATACATCCTGAATTAAGGCAGACGCCACCAATTTGTGACTTTTCTACCAGGGCGGTCCGCATCCCCATCCGTGCGGCTTCTATGGCCGCCTCGCATCCGGCGACGCCTCCTCCGATTACCACAATATCATACACCGGATATTTTTCCCTATCCGCAATGTTTTTTTCTGTCATTTTGCCTCCTGCCAAAACAGCTCTTGAAACAGCTCTGCCAAATCTTCTGCTGATATGTCCACAAGATAGCCGTCCGCCCCTATCTCCTTAAGCTTTGCCGGGAAATCTTTGGACAGGCGCATCCCTTCCATATTTTTCTCCAGTTTTTTAATGTCTTTGTATGTAAAAAAATCCCCGCGAAATTCAACCGCCTGGATTTGCCCATGTTCGACCAAGGCGTCAACGCAGACATTTCCGCCCCTAAATTTCTTGTATGACTTATAATTAAATTCCGGCTGGTAACCATAGTTCCATGCGTCCCTGCCGTATTTTTCCCTAATTAAGCGGCCAATCCCGCTTTGTTCAAACGGCATTTCCCCATCGCATAGCAGTACCCCGTTCCTGTATAAATACGAGCGGATCGCCGCTTTTATTTTTGCTACGTCGACCTCTTTTGCAAACTCGCATAGATTCCCTGTCTGGTTTGGAACGGACTGTTCCCCCATGGAATCTGTTATTTTATTGTTCCTAGTCAGTACGTTACGCATAACGGCAAGGTCCGCGCCGACTAAAAGCGTCCCATGAAACAGCACGCGCCCGCCGGAATAGTACGACGCCGCGCCGGAAATTTTTTTGCCTTTTACAAAAATATCGTTCCTTCCCCCTGCTTTTGCCAAAATTTTATATTTCGCTAAAATATCGCAGGCCAGGCGCGTCCATTTATTTATCTGCTGCAGCTCGTAAGGGCCGCGATCCGTAATCATGGAAAAATTGATGTTTCCTTTATCATGGTAAACCGCCCCGCCGCCGGAATTCCTACGGATTACCTTGATCTGGCGCGCTTTTGCAAACGCCAGGTTCACTTCTTCATAGGCGTTTTGATGTTTGCCGAGCACAACTGTCTTGTCGTTTTGCCAGAGAAAAAAATAAACCTCGCCGGGCGGTTTTTTACGCATCAAAAGCTCTTCTACCGCCAGATTATACGCCGGGTCAAACGACCCTGATTCAAATAGTTTCTGCTTCATCCGCCGTATAGCGCTCCATTCGCTCCACGATTTCGTCCATAAAACGGGACGCGTCCTGCCCGTTAATCACACGGTGGTCATACGCAAGCCCCAGGTACAGGAAACTTTTTTCTATCACCTGCTTATGCTCATCCATCACAAGTTCTTTGACCGGGGCGCCTACGGACAACATGGCAAACTGCCCAGGCGCTATGACCGGTATAACGGATACAATATTTTTTCCGGGGTTGATGCTAATACTAAAATCCCCGCCCTCAAAGTCCCGCAAGTCAAACGTCCCGCTTACGGCCTTTAGCTTATAGGCAAATAAAGCCTCCGCAATATCTGCAACCGTATTTGCCATACCTTCCTTAATTATCGGAATAAACAGCAGCCTCCCGTTTTGCGAACATTTCCCGAAGCAGCACAAACGCTTCTGCCATATAAAACCACGAATGACTGCCCCGGTAC
>CASUON010000226.1 GCA_949457475.1 uncultured Lachnospiraceae bacterium | reverse complement strand
TCGACAGGCCCCAGCCGTATACCACCTGGCGCTTCATATCCAGGCGCCGCGGCTTCGCTCGACAGGCCCCAGCCGTATACCACCTGGCGCTTCATATCCAGGCGCCGCGGCTTTGATCGACAGGCATTAGTCGTATACCGCCTGGCGCTTCATATACGCAAGCGCTTTTGCAACCGACGGGATGCTTACAATTACCAGCGTCACAATGACTTCCGGGATCAGATAAGAGGCCTGGTAGCCGGCCGAATACACAAGCGGGTGCATCCCCTCTGGCGCATAAGCCGCAAAAAAAATCCACCCGGATATCGTCGAGCACAAAAAGCGGCCGCATACGCCGACAAGATAACCGATCTGAAGCCCATGCTTTTTGTTATGGAAAAATCCGGCCAGCCCCAGTGCGCCGAACGCAAGCGGATAATCCAGCAGCATCTGCGGCAGCGTATAAAAAACCGGTTCCAGCACAAACTGCACCAGTCCATAGGCAACTGCCGTCATAACCCCCACGTAAGCGCCGTACCAGTACGCGATCAACACAATAAAAAACATAGACATCAGGGTAACGGAGCCGCCCATTGGCATTTTAAACAGCGTCACCATAGACCCGACCACAGCCAGCGCAATCGCAGCCGCGGAAAAAACAAGCTGCTTTGTCGTCAGCGTTTTCCGGTTCCCTGTATTGCGGTGGCGCAGTACCGCAGAAAAAATAAGCAGCATACCAATCCCAAAAACTACGACGGCAATCCCGGCAACGCCCAGGCGCATCGGCCCGTCCCCTTGTATCCTGATTAAAAAGTCTTCCATAAAAATCGCTTACCATTCCTTTCGCAAAAATTGTACAATATCGACTGCTTTTGGCGGACAGCCTCCAACACTCTTTTCAAAACAATGCGTACACTGCCCGATTCCAATTTTCCCGCACTGCCCCCGGTACCCCTGGCCAACCGCCAGGTTTCCCTTCCGCCGTTTTGCAAGCGCCCCTTCCTCATCCAAGCGTCCCAGCGCGTGGATCAGCGAACCATAACACGCAGAACAAGCGTCCTTTGGCGAGACATACTGCGCCAGCTTCTTCACCCTCCTAGCAGGCTGCGGGGCGGCCGACGGTTCCATTGCGGCAGGGCTTATATCTATGACCTTTGCGTTTGCTGTATCCATACTGCCAACGCCAAGCTTTTGCGCGATTGTAAGGTACTCTACTTCATTCGGCCGATAGCCCATAATTTCCGCTGCGAAGCTATCGCAAAGCACTGGATCTTTCAATCCTAGTATCCGGTTCATTACGACTGGGTTTCCCCCTTCTTCAAAATCCAGGTCCCCGCAAATATTGTCCGCCAGGATAAAATCCTGGTGGATAACGGTATTTAAATGCGCAATCGGCTTATGTAACCCCATAGTATGGAACCGTCGCTTTTCCGAATCCGGTATAAGCCCTTTGCAGTTTTTTAACGCGCAGGTAACCGTTGTCTGGCAATGCCCCTTTACCACCGGCAGATTGATGAAATAATCCAGCTTGAGCGCCTCTTTGCAGACGTTTATCTGCATCCCGGCCGCATCGCAGGCAACGGACGTGTCTTTTTTTAGGTCCAGAAATGATACCCCATGCCGCTGGCACACATCCCAGATGCCGGTCGCGCGCACAGACCGGCCCGTCTCGGCCCCTATCCAAGAGCTTTCCAGCACCACCAGGTTCCAAAACCCATGCCGCTTTAGATACTCCAGCGTCCCATCCACAAGCTGCGGATGCGTTGTAGCGCCGTATGACGGCAGCGAATCGTTCAAAATATTAGGCTTTAGCCCGACGCGCTTTGCCCGGTCTCCAATATCAGAAGCCAAATCCAGCGTTTCTAGCAGCTCGATCGCCATCTGTTTATACTGCGTCCCACAGATCATATAAACCTCGTTATCCTTCATAGCCACCCTCGTTTCCGGCGCTTGTGTGCTCCCGGCGCCTGAAACGATTATAGCACCCGCCACTTTGTATATGCAAGCGAAAACGGCAAATATCACCAGATAAAAAATTGGAAAAACACTTGCAAAATGTTAAAAATCCCGTATGATATAATTAACAAACGAATTCTAAAGAAAGAAGGTATGTGAATGGCGATCATGAACAGAAAAGCAGCGCTTATGCAGGCTGTGTCCGAATTGAAAGAGACGGACTATTCCAAAGAACCGGAACTGAATAAAATATACCAGCGCCTGCTGCGCAGCAGAGCACAATTTGCAGAAGTCCTTGATAAAAATATCAAAGCCGTCATGCAGATCAGTTCGCTTGACTTAATGCTGCAGCACCAGACCGAAAAGATAAATGCGATTTCCAGTAAAGTCACCAAAGCTACCGAAACAATCTTTGGTTCATCCACCGAGGCGTCCAATAACCGGCACGAAGAACTGACCAATACCATTATCCATGTCGCAGAAGCAACCGATGAAGTACACCAAAAGACCGCCGCAGGACAAACGGAGCTGACCGCGATCAAAAACCTGTCCGACCAGACGATCAAAGCCTCCCGGCAGATGCAAGAGGATATGGGCCACCTGACCGATATAATCGCCCAGATCAACGCCGTGATCGCTGGCATCGACTCGATCTCGCTACAGACAAACCTGCTGGCGTTAAACGCTTCCGTTGAAGCCGCAAGGGCCGGGGAAGCAGGGAAAGGCTTTGCCGTTGTGGCAAGCGAAATCCGCGAACTGGCGGAAGAAACGCAAAAGCTGACTGGGAATATGAGCTCATTTGTAGACAATATGAAAAAAGCTTCCAGCCAGAGCGTACAAAGCTCCACCGATACGGTCGAATCCCTAATAGCAATGGCGGACAAGATCAATAATGTCTGGCAACTGAATAAAGAAAGCCAGCAGCATATTTCCAACGTAAATGAATCTGTCAGCTCCATCGCCGCCGTCAGTGAGGAGATCACCAGCTCTATGGCAGAGATGGAGCACCAGTTAAAAGAAAGCTCCAGTTTTATGCGCCAGGTTGGAAAAGAACTAAAACAGGCGGCGGAGCCAGTCATTGAAATCGAAAAGACGCTGGACGAGTCTGTCAAACGGATGGGAAATATGACGCAAGACCCGTTCTTCCATCTGAAGAACCAAGAATTCGCAGAATATATGCACAACGCGATTTCTTCCCACCACGCATGGCTAGACAACCTTAGAAAGATGATTAGCGACCGCACGGTGCTGCCGTTGCAGCTGGATTCTTCCAAATGCGGGTTTGGGCATTTTTACCATGCCATGACCCCAAGCATCCCTAGTATCCTCCCAATCTGGGGCGGACTTGGGCCAAAACACCGCAAATTCCACTCTTACGGCGCCTCAGCCATTCACGCGATCAAAAGCGGCGACTACCGCGAAGCCGAGCGTATCTACCGCGAAGCCGAAGCTTGTTCGAGGGACTTGATCGCAGATATGGAGAAGATCGTGCAGCTTACGCAGCAGCGCTAAACCCCCGTTCCATGCCGCTGTGTACATATTACGCCATCACATATGAATATATCCAAGTACAAATATATACACCCACGGGCACAAGGACTTGCCAAGTTTTGTAAAAACCCGCGGACGGCAGACGACATTTTTCGCGTATTTTTCAGGCAAAACAACCGCGTATTGGCTTGCCACCATGTTTGCCGTGAAAAATTTGCCATATCCCCTTGACGAATGGAAAAATTATGATATAATAAGTTGCAGTGCTAAAAAACGACCTAACAGTTGGGATGCACAATACGCAACTGGAGGGAGGTTAGGTGGGAGACTATGTCGAATGTCATCGTAAAGGAAAACGAGACGTTAGATTCCGCTTTACGCAGATTCAAGAGAAATTGCGCAAAAGCAGGGATTCAGCAGGAGATTCGCAAGAGGGAGCACTATGAAAAACCAAGTGTTCGCCGCAAGAAAAAATCCGAAGCTGCTAGAAAACGTAAATATAACTAATTGTGTAAAAAAGAACTGCTGCATATACAGCAGTTCTTTTTTGTTTTTCACCTGTAATATAGACCCATCCAAAACCCCTATCTATAAAACAGCCCGAAGCCTAGTTCATAGTAGTTTCCTGCGCTGTCGCGGTATGCGTACGCTTTGTGGTTTTCATCCTTCATGAAATTTGGCATATAGTTGTCCTTTTCATATCCCGGCACATCATTCGGGCTAATGCAAACGCCGTTTTTGTCGACAGCCAGCACGCTGTCATTGCGCGGCAGTGTAATCGGAAGGCGTCCGACAGGGCTGCATGTTCCGAATATCACATCTAACACGGCGCTTTGATAGGTGTCAAAACCAGCCAGAAGCGCGTCCGCATATGGCTCCACATTGCCTACTTCCCATGCCAGCGTGAAATTGATATTCGCAATCACCTTTCCGCCCCGGCTGTGGATCCGTTGCGCGATTTCGGCAATGCGCGACGCCCCGTCAAGCGTAGTCTCACGGTGTGTCTGCGCTGTTGGAATGCCGTTTTCATCGACGTCGCAGACTTCTTTGCCTTCACAAATATCCAGTTCCAAAAATCCCTTTGTAGCGTTGAAATATTCACCAGAGGAAGGATACAGCAATAACAGCCCGTAATCGGCCCCGTCCGGGTCGCTGGCCAGGCTGCATCCGGCGGTTTCTAATAAGTGCGTCAGTTCTTTGGTCAGGCCGTCGGCACGCTGCGGGTCTTTCGCAAAGCATTTCGCATATATTTTTTTCACTGCATCTTTTACAGGTACTTCCTTGATAACCCCCTTGTCCAGCGGCAATACGCCGTCGTTTTTCAACAGTACCACGCTCTTTCTGTGCGCATCCATCGCCTGCCCCCAAAGCGTCCGGTCTGCGGCTGCCTCTGTAGCCGCTTTTGGGTCGCGGAACGGGTCTTCAAACATACCAAGGGCAAACTTTTCTTCCAGTGTCGCCGCTACCGCGCGGTCGATGGCTTCTTCGGTAAGGGTTATCTGTTCCACCGTAAATCCTTCCGGCGCCTTATGGCTGTCGTAATAGCCGTCTTTCCCACGTTCATAAGCAGTTTTCGCATACTCGTTGTCAAACAGGCCGCTGATCAAAGCGACATTTCCATGGTTTAGGGCAAACGCTACGCGCTCAGGCCCGTCTAGCATCTCAACACCCCAGCCCATATTGTGGATAATGCCGGTATCCGAATTGATATAACCGGAAAATCCCATTTGCCTGTTTAACAGCTCCCTAATAAACGCCCGGTTGTACGCAAAGCCAAACGGCTCCATCTCTATCGGCCTGCCTTCGCAGTCCAGCTGCGGTGCACTCTTTGCCTCGCATGGCTTCGCATAATAAGGCATGATCGAAGACGTATGGCATGCGATTGACGTATGAAACGGCGGCAGGTGGTATTTTTGCAGGCTGCCTTGCGTCGGGTATACGTTCCATTGGCCTTCTTTGTAATGCGGGTCGAAACCGTTCTCCCTAGCCCCGCCGCCCGGAAAATGTTTGGTCGTCATCGCCACCCCGTCTGGCGTTACGCCGTCGCGGCTGCCCTGGACGCCCGGGATTAGACGCTCTAAAATCTGGCTGATTAGCTGCGGGTCTTCGCCAAACGTCCCAAACGTCCTCTGCCAGCGCGGGTCAGTCAAAACGTCCGCCATATACATATACCCCTTGCGCAAACCCGCTGCATTCCAAGTCTTGCGCACTGCTTCAGCA
>CASUON010000225.1 GCA_949457475.1 uncultured Lachnospiraceae bacterium | reverse complement strand
GATTCCGGACTTGCACCGGTTAGAAACGTGCGCCGCCGGGCGCACGACGAAAAAAACGAACGCCCTGCCAGGAAAAATCCGGCACGGCGCTCGTCTTTATTATTCGATCGGCTGTTTTTTCGTTCGTTTTGATTGGCCTTATTGATTTGATTTTTATTTATTACCCATTTAACTTTTTGTATTCTTCCAGCCGTTGCGCGGCGTCCCTTTCCGCCTTGTCAAACAGCAATTCCGCTTGTTCCGGGAACTGGCGCGCAAGGGCGGAATAGCGCACCTGCCCCATCAAAAATTCCCTGAAATCGCCGTTCGGGTCTTTGGAATCCAGCGTAAACGGATTTTTCCCTTCCTGCAAATTACTTGGATTGTAGCGGTACAAATGCCAGTAGCCCGCCTCGACTGCCTGCGCCATATTTTCCATACTCTTGCCCATGCCGGACTTTAACCCATGGCTGATGCACGGCGCGTACGCAATAATAAGCGACGGGCCCGGATAGCTCTCCGCCTCGCGGATGGCCTTTAGCGTCTGGTTTTTATCCGCCCCCATCGCAATCTGCGCGACATAGACGTTGCGGTAGGTCATCATCATGCGCCCTAAGTCTTTTTTCCCGGATTTTTTGCCGGACGCCGCAAATTTCGCGATTGCCGCCGCAGGTGTAGATTTGGACGCCTGGCCGCCAGTATTGGAGTAGATTTCCGTATCAAAGACAAGGATATTGACGTCTTCGCCGGACGCCAGCACATGGTCCAGCCCGGAAAAACCGATATCGTACGCCCAGCCGTCCCCGCCGATCATCCAGATGGAGCGCTTTGCCAAATAGTCCTGGTTTTTCTGTATGGCCTTTAACAGCTGCCACTTTCTCTGGCCGTCTTCGTGTCCGCATTCCCCGGACAGGCATTCTTCCAAAAGCGGGATGATCTGACGCGCCGCTTTTTGGGACTCTTCACCATGGTCGCGCACGTTTAGCCAATTCACAAACGCTTCTTGCAGCTTTGGCGCAAGGCCGGCGCCAAGGCGCAATAGCTCCTCCATCTGCTGCGCGATTCCTTCCCGTATCTGCTTTACGCCAAGGTACATCCCGTAGCCATATTCCGCGTTGTCTTCAAACAGGGAATTTGCCCAGGACGGCCCTCTCCCTTCCCGGTTGCACGTATATGCCGTAGACGGCGCGGACGCGCCCCAGATGGAGGAACAGCCCGTTGCGTTCGCAATCATCATACGGTCCCCGAACAGCTGTGTGACCAGCTTGATATAGGCCGGCTCCCCGCAGCCTGCGCAGGCCCCGGAAAACTCCATAAGCGGCTGGCGGAACTGGCTGTCTTTGACCGTTTTCGCGTCAAACAGCCCTCCTTTGTCCGATACTTCGCTGACCGCGTATTTCCAGTTCGGCACCTGCTCAGGCGACTGTGTGGACAGTTTTTTCATAACCAGCGCCTTTGGCTTTGCCGGGCAGATATTCGCGCAGTTGCCGCACCCGGTACAGTCCATGGTGCTAACTTGTATACGAAACCCATACGATTCGAGCCCTTTGCCTTTCGCCGGCTTTGTTTCAAACGTCTCCGGCGCTTTATCCCGCTCTTCTTTGGTCAGCAGAAACGGGCGGATGCACGAATGCGGGCAGATATAGGCGCACTGGTTGCACTGGATGCAGCTGTCAATATTCCACCATGGCACATTGACGGCGATCCCGCGTTTTTCATACGCGGACGTGCCGTTTGGAAACGTCCCGTCCTCTATGCCGTGAAACGCGCTAACCGGCAGCTGGTCGCCTTCCTGGCGGTTCATCGGGCGCATGATCTGCGCGATAAATTCCGGTTCTTTGACATCGCGGCCCGCCCCGTCGTCCATCTGGCACGCGCGGTTTTCTTCTTTGACCGCAACCTCAGCCCACTGCTGCGGCACGCCGATTTTTTTCAGGTCTGTAAAACCGTGCTCCACCGCTTCGTCGTTCATCTGGATAACTTTGTCTCCTTTTTTGCCGTAGGCTTTCCGAATCGCTTCTTTTAAATATTTTTTCGCTTCGTCTTCCGGCAGGATTTTGGTCAGCTTAAAAAAAGCGCCCTGCATAATCATATTGATGCGGTTGCCAAGCCCTATTGTCTCCGCCGCCTTTACGGCATTAATACAATAGAAATTTATTTTTTTCTCCGCAAGCTCCCGCCGCATCTTCCCCGGCAGCATCTGCGCAAGCTCCGCTTCGTCCCACATACAGTTTAATACGAACGTCCCGCCCGGCTTTAGCCCCTCAAGCAGGTTGTAGCTGTGCACAAACGACTGGTTGTGGCAGGCAATATAGTCCGCCTCGTCTATCAGGTAAGCGGATTTGATCGGCTCGTCCCCAAACCGCAAATGCGACGTCGTAAGCCCGCCCGATTTTTTGGAATCATAGGCAAAATACGCCTGTACATATTTATCCGTATGTTCGCCAATGATCTTAACCGCCTGCTTGTTGGCGCCCACAGTCCCGTCTGAGCCAAGCCCCCAGAACTTGCAGCGTACTGTGCCTTCTTTTGCGGTAATGAAATTCCCGTCTACCGGAAGCGACGTATTGGTGATATCGTCTATAATGCCGATCGTAAACCCGTTTTTTGGCTCCTCGGATTCCAGGTTGTCAAATACTGCTTTGACCTGCGCGGGCGTCGTGTCTTTCGAGCCGAGCCCAAACCGCCCGCCAATGATAAGCGGCGCGTCTTTTTCATTATAAAAACTATTTCTTACATCTAGATATAATGGTTCTCCAATTGCGCCCGGTTCTTTCGTCCGGTCCAAAACCGCAATCCGCTTTACGCTCCTTGGCACAACCCTTTTTAGATGCACAGCGGAAAATGGGCGGAACAGGCGCACTTTTACAAGCCCGTACTTTGCGCCGCGCGCGTTGCAGTAGTCAATCGTTTCTTCTATCGTTTCGCAGACAGACCCCATCGCTATAACCACATGTTCCGCATCCGGCGCGCCATAGTAGTCAAACAGGTTGTATGTTCTGCCAGTCAACATATGGATCTGGCGCATATAGCCTTCAACAATCGGGATGATCTGGTCATAAAACGGGTTGCAGGCTTCCCTTGTCTGGAAATAAATGTCCGGGTTTTGCGCCGTCCCCCTAGTAACTGGATGATTCGGCGAAAGCGCCCGGTCGCGGAACTGCTGCAGCGCCTCTTGGTCCACCATCCCGGCAAGGTCTTCATAGGAAAGCGCCTCTACTTTTTGTACTTCGTGTGACGTACGGAATCCGTCAAAAAAGTGTACAAACGGCAGCCTGCCTTTGATCGCCGCCAAATGCGCCACCGGGGCCAAGTCCATAACTTCCTGCACGGAGCCGGACGCTAGCATGACGCAGCCGGTCTGGCGGACTGCCATAACGTCTTGGTGGTCGCCGAATATATTTAGCGCCTGCGCCGCCAGCGCGCGCGCACTGACATGGAAAACGCCAGGCAGTAGCTCCCCGGACGCTTTGTACATATTGGGGATCATTAACAACAGCCCCTGGGACGCCGTAAAAGTCGTAGTAAGCGCCCCGGCCTGCAAAGAGCCGTGGAAGGCGCCGGAAGCGCCCGCTTCAGACTGCAGCTGGGCGACTTTAACCGTCTGCCCAAAAATGTTTTTCCTGCCGTTCGCCGCCCATTCATCTACGACTTCCGCCATCGTGGACGAAGGCGTGATCGGATAGATCGCCGCCACATCGGTATAGGCATAAGCGACATATGCCGCGGCTGTATTGCCGTCGACCGTCATATTCAATTTTCCCATGGATTGTCCACCTCCTTACAGACGACTTCCGTTGTCTACCCATTCTTTTGCGTTCTGCGCGGCGTAGCTGCCCTCATTTTTTAAATCTGCATCTGATTTTTTGGAATTTTTCGCCGCCTGGACCCAGGCGGCAGTAGATTGGCTGTCTGAACGGATCACCTTGTCCAGGCGCCCGTTATGCGCGCCTGTCAAGGCATGGCTTTTATCATTCATCTGGTTATTCATATTGTTTGTCCCTTTCTTGTATTGGTCTTTTCATTTCTTATTTCCTTAATTTAACCAGAACAAACCATGATTATACCCAGATATAAAATTTTTTGTAACAGTTCGATGGGTTATCTGAACTGTTACAATTTTTTACGCAAGCGCCTGCGCAAGGTCTGCGATCAGGTCTTCTTTGTCTTCTAAGCCGCAGGACATACGCACAAGCCCTGCCGGGATGCCGGCTGCTTGCAGCTGCCCGTCGGTCATCTGGCGGTGCGTAGAAGTCGCCGGGTTGAGGCAGCAAGTCCGCGCGTCCGCGACATGGGTCTCGATCGCAGCCAGTTTCAACCGCTTCATAAATTTTTCCGCCGCTTCGCGCCCGCCTTTTAATTCAAACGATACGACGCCGCATCCGCCGTCCGGCATATATTTGCGTGCGATAGCATAATAAGGGTCGCTTGGCAGCCCCGGATAAACTACCTGCTCCACCTGCGGCTGCTGCTGCAAAAATTCCGCAACGGCCTGTCCGTTTTCCACATGCCGCGGCATACGCACGTGCAAAGATTCCAGGCCCAGGTTTAACAAAAACGCATTTTGCGGCGACTGGATGCAGCCAAAGTCGCGCATAAGCTGCGCCGTGCACTTTGTAATGAACGCGCCTTCCCGCCCAAATTTTTCCGCGTAGGTAATCCCATGGTAAGATTCATCCGGCGTGCACAGCCCCGGAAATTTGTCGGCGTACGCCATCCAGTCAAAATTGCCGGAATCTACAATCGCGCCGCCTACCGCCGCGCCGTGCCCGTCCATATATTTGGTCGTAGAGTGGGTGACAATATCCGCGCCCCATTCAAACGGGCGGCAGTTTACTGGCGTCGGAAACGTATTGTCTACAATCAACGGCACCTGGTGGCTATGCGCCGCTTTTGCAAATTTTTCAATATCCAGCACAGTCAGAGCCGGATTTGCGATCGTCTCCCCAAATACCGCGCGTGTATTTTCCTGGAACGCCCCGTTTAGCTCTTCCTCGCTGCAATCCGGCGATACGAACGTCACGGATATCCCCATTTTTGCCATTGTTACCGAGATCAGGTTAAACGTCCCCCCATAAATCGAAGAGGACGCTACAATGTGGCTTCCGCATTCGCAAATATTAAATAACGCAAAAAAGTTCGCCGCCTGCCCGGAAGAGGTAAGCATCCCCGCGCTCCCCCCTTCCAGCTCTGTAATCTTGGCCGCTACATAATCATTGGTCGGGTTTTGCAGCCTTGTATAAAAATAGCCGGTGTCTTCCAAGTCAAACAGCCTGCCCATAGCCTCGCTCGTATCGTACTTAAATGTCGTAGACTGGATAATCGGTATCTGGCGCGGCTGCCCGTTTCCCGGCGTATAGCCCGCCTGAACGCATTTCGTATTGATTTTATAATCGCTCATCATTTGCCCCTCCCTAATTGTATGCCCTCTATTACTTATTTTTAAATTTAATCCTGGGCAACTATCTCTTTGTAAAATTCCGTATAGTCGCTGCGTTTGTCTTTCGTAAACTGGATCGCCGTCCTTGGATGCTGGTTAAGCAGCCCGGTCATAAAATACTGCAAGTCATACCCCCATACAACGCCGTCCGCTTTTAGTTTGGTAATGTACTGGTCGATAAATTTAATAACCGGGTACACATTGTATTTCGGGTTGCGCAATAGTCCA